>CAYGCY010000003.1:44278-71047 GCA_964348525.1 uncultured Candidatus Saccharibacteria bacterium | reverse complement strand
GTGCAAACCAAAATTGGTCCGAGTGAAATTGCTGGTATTGGTTTATTTGCCGATGAATTTATTCCTAAAGATACTTGGATTTGGAGATTCAAAAAAGGGTTTGATCTTCGTGTAAATAAAAATTATCCAGAAACATTAAAAGAACCTGCAAAAAGTTATTTTGCTAAATACGCATATCAAAATACCAAAACACTAAATTACGTACTCTGCTCAGACGACGCTAGATTTTTTAACCACTCAAACACACCAAATACTCATTGTGTAGAAGATCCTGATGATGAAGACACAGCTAATGTTGCTTCACGCGATATACAAATCGGAGAAGAGCTTACTGTTGATTATAGAGAGTTTGATACCGATCCATTTTTTGGATTTGAAAACTAAACTTATTTAATTTTTGTGCCTTCAGGGATTGCGTCTGATACTTCAAACAAAGCTATTTTCTCGTCTGTAGATGTGGCAAGAATCATTGCTTGGCTTTCTAGCCCCATCATTGGGCGAGGCTCTAGGTTTGTCACAAAACCGCACTTCTTCCCTACTAAAACTTGTGGCTCTGGAAAATATTTTTTAATGCCAGACAAAACTTGCCTTGGGGTTTCTTCACCGAATGACACAGAGAGCTTCAAGAGCTTATCGCTTCCCTCTATGCTGTCTGCTGATAGGATTTTACCTATCTTCATCTCTATTTTGACAAAATCATCAATTGTTATTTTTCCCATATTATTTTCACCCTCCACTTTACTTAGGTAAAGTGGAGGGTTGTTTGATTGTTGTTATTTATAGTAACTATTATCTATATACCTCTGTAGAATAATCGCTGCGGCTGATGCGTCAATATCTTTATTGGTATTCTGTTCTGTTACAGCAAATTTTTCGTTATGCGCATGGAAGCTTGAAAATGCTTCATTTTGAAAAACAACTTCCTTTGCTGTAATAGTTTTCAGCTCATCTGCAAATTTTTTTGCAGTCTCCATTATCTTATTTTCAATGCCTTCACTATTTTGAGACAATCCGAAAACTATTTTTTCTATTTCATTCTCCAAAACTAGTGTGGCTATTTTAGATACTGCACTATTTTCATTTAAAATAACCTCTTTAGGAAAAGCTAATAAACCTTCTTCATCAGAAACCGCAATGCCAATTCTCCTTTCTCCAAAATCAATACCTAAAAGCCTCATGCCACTTCGTCTGATATCCCTCCGTTCCCAGTTTCGCGCCTTAATCTAAGTTGGCTTAAAATTCTTTCTTGATCCAGAGGCTCGAACCCTTCTTCGTCTACCACAAAACTCCCCTCGTCTCCCTCTAGGGCCGATTCATCCATTTCTAAAGCTTCGTGTTCTGAGTTATGTTTATTAAAATCAATTCCCTCTACTGACATATACACAAATTATACCGCATTAGGGAGGAGAAAGTTGTCTATTCACAAGTATAAAAGTGGTTCTTCTTGGAAGTTCTTTCAGCTGTCTTGCCCCAACATATGTACAAGCGCTTCTTATACCACCCAAAATCTCTTCAACTGTGTTTTTCACTGGACCTTTGTATGGGATAAGGATTTTTTTGCCTTCAGAGGCTCTATATTCGGCTTTCCCGCCATTATGTTTCTCCATTGCGTCAATTGAGCTCGACCCATAGTGCTCTACAAATTTAGCCCCATTGTCTTCTTTTATCTCTTCTTCCCCCTCTTCATGTCCAGCGAGAATGCCTCCGACCATTACAAAATCTGCTCCGGCACCAAACGCCTTGGCAATGTCTCCAGACGACCTGCACCCGCCATCAGCACAAATTAACCCCTTAAGGCCGTGCGCTGAGTCTGCACACTCGATTATGGCTGAAAGCTGTGGGTATCCCACACCAGTGACCACCCTCGTGGTACATACCGTCCCCGGACCAATTCCTACCTTCACAATATCTGCACCTGAAAGAATAAGCTGTTCCGTCATGTCTCCCGTCACAACATTGCCCGCCATGATAATGCTCCCTTTTGACAATCCTCTAACGGTTTTTACAAAATCTACAAATTTTTCTGTGTAACCATTTGCAACATCAATACACAATAAATACGGCTCGCCGTATTTTTTAATAAATTTTTTGAGAAATGTTTTATCTTCTTCACGAACACCAATCGTGATAAAAGTAAATTTTTTATCTATTGAACTTAATTCGCCTAATTTGTGATGTTTATGAAGTGCAGTAATTAGCTTTTCTTTTTTTAAAGATTTCATCATTGAAAGAGTGCCCACTCCATCCATATTAGAAGCGATAATAGGAACGCCTTTCCATATTTTTTTGGTATGAGGAAATTTAAATTCTCTTTCCAAACTCACTTCTTTTCTACTTGAAAGAGTGCTTCGTTTAGGGCGAATAAGCACATCTGCATAATCTAACTTCGTATCATTCTCTATTCTCATGCGGAGGAGGTGAGATTCGAACTCACGATACCTTTCGGTATAGCGGTTTTCAAGACCGCCGCACTAGGCCTCTATGCGACTCCTCCGAAGAGTATGTTGTCTAAAAACGTCCGAATAATCAAGCACTGATCTCGCTTTCCACTTTAAAACGTCTCGCTACAAAATAGATATAAATGATTTCGGGTATACCTAGAAGGTTAATAAGTAAAAGCGCAGTAAACCAGCCTTTATGCCCTATTCTCGCTGATTTCCATAGAGCCAGGGCCTTCCATATCAAAGACCAAGCCAGAACTAAAAAAACCACAACTGGGTGATTGTCTGTAAAGGCTTGTATTTCTGCCATGTTTGAAAACATATATGTATATGATAACAAAATATAGAAAACTGGTCATGATAAGATTATTGTAATGGTAAAAGTAAGCTCTTTTGTAGAGTGGGAGACGCTAGACCGCCCAGTAAAGGAGCGCGGTTCAGAGTGGTTTATTTCTGTGGCAATAATAGCTTTTGCTATAGCAGTGGCTTCTGTAATTCTTGCCAATTATATATTTGCGATACTGGTCATCGTCGGTACAGCATCCCTTCTTCTTCATTCAATAAAAATTCCGAAACAAATAACAGTAAGAATTTTTGACAAAGGAGTTCTGTTAGACAGAATGCTATACCCATTTGATGGCTTGGTAGGTTTTTACATAAACGAGCACGAAAATAAACTTCTTTTGAAGACCAATAAAGCTTTTCTTCCAATAATTGCAATAGCAATAGAAAACATGGGCGCAGAAGAAATTCGAAAAGTTTTATCTAAAAATATAATTGAAGAGGAAATAGAGGAGTCTTTTTGGGAAAAGTTAATGGACCATTTTGGGTTTTAAAAAAGCTGGAAGCTTTGGGCTTAAAGCTGTAAGCTAATGACACTCCTCGTCGTTCAATGGATAGGACAGTAGATTGCGGATCTACAAATCTAGGTTCGATTCCTAGCGGGGGGACTAAGACGCTTTTTTTAAGAGTTTATGAAGGCGAGATTTCTTACGAGCAGCTGTATTCGGTTTTATAACTCCCTTCTTGGCTGATTTGTCTATGGCTTTTTGAACTGTAGCAAAATATCCCTCCGCTTCCTTCTTTTTATTTTCTGCAATCAGCTTCTTTATTTTCTTAATAGCAGATTTCATATCGCTTTGTCTGCGGTCATTTACAAGCTTCTTGCGAGCAGATGCTCTAAGTGCTTTTTTGGCTGAAGTTGTTATTGGCATGGCGCAATAGTAGCTGAACCGCCCCCTTTAGGCAAGGGTCATTATGGGGCTTGGCCAAAATGGTATTATGGCTCCATGATTGGATTTCTAGAGGGGAAAATACTGGATAAAAGAGGCTCTCAAGTCACCATATTGGTAAATGGGGTTGGATATCGAGTATTTGTGCCAATCTCCCTCATAGACACATTGCGGGAGGAATCTTTGGTAAAAGTCTTCACTTATCTTTCCGTGAGAGAAAATGCTCTAGACCTTTATGGCTTTTCGAGCGTGAGCGACAGGTCTATTTTTGAGCTACTACTTACTGTTTCTGGCATTGGCCCCAAAACGGCGTTGGGCGTTTTAAATACCGCCTCTCCAGCACAAATAGAAAAAGCGGTGGTGGAACAAAATGCTGGTTTCCTTACAAAAATAGGCGGGGTTAGCAAAAAAATATCCGAAAAAATAGTTCTGGAATTGAAAGGGAAAATGTTTGTCACTTCAAAAGAAAATACTGGTAGCAGTGAGGACGTGGACGTAATAGAGGCCCTTGTTTCTTTGGGATATTCTCAAAAACAAGCACGAGACGCGGTGAGAGATTTGCCTGAAAATATAAAAACCACGAGTGAAAAGGTAAAGTTTTCTCTTAAAAATGTAAGCCCCAATGCTAAATAGTATAAAAAGAATAATTCCTAAATCAGTATTCAAATTCTTCCAGCCTTTTTATCATTTGATGTGGCCGGCGCTCGGCGCAATTATTTATGGCTCCCCTTCTAAAAAAATAAAAATCGTTGGTGTTACCGGCACAAAAGGAAAAACTTCTACTACGGAATTTATAAACGCTATTTTAGAAACGGCCGGATATAAAACGGCCTTGCTTAATACCATTAGATTCAAGGTGGGAGAAAATTCTCATCCCAACATGTACAAAATGTCTATGCCGGGGCGCCTTTTTGTTCAACGTTTTTTAAGAGATGCTGTAAAGGCTAAATGCGATTGGGCAATAATGGAAACAACTTCTGAGGGAATGGCACAATTTAGACACCTCTTTTTAAATCTTGACGCAGGAATTTTTACAGGGCTTGAGCCCGAACATATAGAGTCTCATGGTTCATTTGAAAATTATTTGAAGGCCAAGCTAAAACTTCCTGAGGCACTCCAAAAATCCTCCAAGAAAAACAAAATAATGATTTCAAATGTAGACAATGAGCACGGGGAAAAATTTCTTCAATACAAATGTGACAAAAAACATGCGTTTCATTTTAGTGACACAAAATTGAAGCCCGAAATTCCAGGCGAATTTATGGTATTAAACGCGGGGTTAGCAGAAGCCTTTGCAAAACACATAGGAATTTCAGAAGAAGTAATAGCAAAAGGGGTCGCTTCCCTAAGGTCTATACCAGGAAGGGTTAAGTTTATCAAAGTATCACCTGCACAGGACTTTGATGTGGTGGTTGATTACGCCCACACTCCAGGGTCGCTCGAGGCACTATACAAAGCATTTCCAGACAAAAAAAAGATTTGTGTTTTGGGCAATACAGGCGGAGGTCGTGATACATGGAAAAGACCTGTTATGGGGCGCATTGCAGATACTTATTGTGACGAGATAATTCTTACCAACGAAGACCCTTATGATGAGGACCCGAGACAAATCGTGGATGAGATGGCCGTGGAAATGAAGAAAAGGCCTGAAATAATAATGGACCGTAGAGTAGCCATCTCGGACGCGCTAAGGCGCGCTGAGGCAGGAGATATTGTTTTAATAACTGGCAAGGGCACAGACCCATATATCATGGAAGCAAAAGGTAAAAAAATTCCGTGGAATGACGAAAATGTTGCGCGCGAAGAATTAGAGAAAATTTTGAAATAAATGCCAGAACTTCCTGAAGTCCAAACAACTGTTGATGGGCTAAATAAAACCGTAACAGGCAAGAAAATTTTGGGCATTTGGACAGATTACAACTCCCCTTTTCACACTGGCAAAGATAATATAAAAAACCCTCAATATTTTAAAAAGTTTAAAAAAGAGGTTGTTGGTACAACAATAAAAAAATCTGTACGTGTGGGGAAAAATGTACTTATTGAATTAAGTAATAAAAAGACAATTCTCATACATATGAAAATGACTGGGCATTTGATGTATGGAAAATATAAATTTGAAAACAATTCTTGGGTGTCTGCTCAACCAAACTCTCCCCTTTCAGATCCGTTTAACAAGTTTATTCACTTTCTCGTTAGTTTGTCAGGCGGAAAGCATTTGGCTTTTTCTGACATGCGAAAGTTTGCCAAAATTACTTTAATAGACACCGAAAAATATAGCGAAGATAAGGAGTTAGCCCATTTGGGAATTGATGCTTTAAAAATAGATTTTAAAAAATTTAAAGAATTAATAGCAAAAGAAAAGAAGCCAATCAAACAAACATTAATGAATCAAGAGATAGTGGCTGGTATTGGAAATATCTATGCCGATGAGTGTTTGTGGCTTGCAGGCATTCACCCCAAATCTAATCCATCCCAAATTCCTGACAAAGAAATGAAAAAACTATTTGATGGAATGAGAAAAGTTTTGAAAAAAGGAATTGATTTTGGAGGAGACTCAATGTCTGACTATAGAAATATTTATGGAGAGCGAGGAAAATTCCAAAACCAGCATAATGCATACCGAAAAACTGGAGAAAGGTGCAAAAAACTAGGGTGTAGCGGTACAATAAAGCGAGTGGTTATAGGGGCACGTTCTTCGCATTTTTGCCCTGTTCACCAAAAATTATTTTAAAAAAATGCTATCTCCAATAATCATAGTAGTGGTAGTGTGTTTTATGGGCTCGGCCGCCCTGATACCTATAATGTACCTCGGCATAACAGGCAAAGTGCCCCTGTGGTGGGTAATCATTTCTTCTACTATCTTTATAAATTTGGCCGATATTTTCTGGATGACCATGGCTAGAAAATTGGGCGGGCGGAGAATAGAGAATTTGTTTTTTGTTAAAAACAATATTGAGAAATTCAAAAAAGTTGAGCGCGCCATACAAAAACACGGCACCAAAATGCTTTTCGCTTCAAAATTTGTCCACGGCGCTGGCATACTTAGCCAACTAGCAGCGGGTTTGTTTAAGGTGAATCTATTAAAGGGGGTGCTGGCCAATTTTTTGGGTTCTGTGGTTTGGACCGCCACCGTATTTTTGATAGTAAAAACAACCAATCAGGTAAACTTGATAGAGAAAGAGGTTGCCAACTTACGTCTGGGCACATTGGCCCTAATAATTATTTTCTGCATATTGTATTTCGTTGGTTCAAAAATTGCTAAAAGGGAAATAGATTCGTTATCTAGCTAAAATTCTAAAAATAGCAACCCCAAAGGCAACAGAAACATTAAGAGACTCTTTTCTGCCTGCCATTTTTATTTCAGCTATTTCGTCTGTCTGTTTTAAAACTTTTTGAGAAATGCCATTCACCTCATTACCTAGAATAATCGCAAAATTACCTTTCAGATTTATGTTTTTATAATCTTTTGCTCCTTTAGCTTGCTCGAGAGAGATTATTTTAAATTTTTCTTTTTTTAGCTTTTTTAATAAAAGGTTTATATCTTTGTGGTGTTCTACTTTTACGTGTTTTTCGGCCCCTAGGGAAGCTTTGGTAAATTTTTTATTTTCTCTTCCAAATCTATCTATGTGTGTCGGGGTGGTGCCTACACAGTACATCTCATCTACCCCAGCACACTCAGCGGTACGACAAATAGAGCCAGCGTTTTCGGATGACCTTATATCGAGAAGCACCGCCGCTATTTTTCTTGTATTATCTTTTATCATTCCTTTTGTTATTATATTGCCATGCTTAATCCATTTCCCGAACTTCTCACCTTCTCGCTTATTTCCCCTCTTATTCTACGTGTAGTTGCTGGATTAATATTTATAAATACAGGATATTTAAAAACCGGCAAAGAAAAACAACGCTGGGCAATATTTTTCAACTCCATAAGGCTAAGGCCGGCAAAACAAGTGGCCTTCGCCGTAGGAATTATAGAAATAATCGCCGGAACGCTTTTGGTTGTTGGTTTATACACCCAATATGTATGCATTGCTCTGCTCATTCTTACCGCTAAAGAGTGGTACGTGGAATACAAAGAAGATGTTTTGGTGGCTAGAGATATAGTTTTTTATACACTTATTGGTGCAATTTTACTTTCTCTGTTATTGACTGGGGCAGGGTTTTTGGCCTTAGATTTGCCTCTTTAGCTTGAAGCTGTAAGCTATAAGCTGTAAGCTTATTTTTTCCGCCCGTAGCTCAGTCGGTAGAGCAGCTCCCTTTTAAGGAGAGGGTCGCAGGTTCGATTCCTGCCGGGCGGACAATTAAAAACACGTAATGAAACCACACCTAATATTAGTACACTCGTTCCCAACCAATAGCGTACTACTTCATGGGTTGGAGGAATTTCTTGCTGATTTTTTTACGGTACACTTTATTGACCTGCCCGGTTTTCATAAAAATAGCCCCCCTTTAGAAGGGAAAATTACTTTAAAAAAGTTTTCAAAGTACCTTGATCAACAAATTGCAGCCCTGAATGTAGCAGAATACATAGTTGGGGGAATCTCTTTTGGTTTTTTAGTTGTTAATAATGCAAAACTAGACAATAGGTGCAAAGCTATATTGGCCATGGAACCATTTGTAAATACAAAGTGCCTAAACATTTCAATATTAAATCAACAAAAGTATTTAACTATCTCGACACTATTAAAATTGGCCTCCACACTTGGTTTAGAAAAGCAAATATGGGAATCAAGCAAGTTTAATAAATATCTCCAAAAAGAGTCTGATTATTCAAAGGAACGAGTGTGTACGATAATTAATCAAATAGACTGTAGAACTTTTTTCGCTGTTACCGGATTATTAATGACTTATAAAAAAAATCCAAAATTTCACAATCTCCCCCACTTTTTAATAGGGAATTTTGCAGATAAAACCATTAATTTTGATAAGGTGGTGGAAGTATTTATAAAAAATCTACATGAATTACATATCGCTTCTGAACCGATTGACCATTACCCAAAGGATCTAACAAAAAGTTATTTTAAAACTCGGATACCAGAAGAACATATACATCGAATGTTGGCATGCATAGGGGGCTAAAGATGCTAAAAACCTAAAATAAACTGTTCCAAAACAATCTCCCAGTCTTCTCCTTGGCGTGCACGCACTACCATACTGGCAAGGTCTTGCGCAATTTTTTCTATTTCTCCGTCTTTATATTTTGATACCCCCCTCTTTGCTTTGCTGTATACAAACGGGCTGATACCTGCAGAGACGGCAGAGGGATAATTCTTTGCTAATGAAAGCATCTTAATCCCCCAAAAAAGTATTTTATGAATATCAAATTCTGGATCCATTCCTTCTGCCAAACCTCTTTCGTATAAAAGCCACAATTTCTTTTTATCTCTTTCAAACAGGGCATCAGTCAATGAAAATACATTAAATAACTTCTCTTCGGTTTTGGGGGGTGCTGTGAGTATATTGTTGGCAAATTTTTCTAACTTTTTAGAAAATTGGGACACTTCGCTTTCCAAAAAAACAACAAGGTTGTTTGACTCTGCTATGTTTTTTATGTTTTTAATAATCTCTTCAGGCTCTAACTCTGAAAGCACGTGGTCTATAAAAAATATTTCTCTCAAAGAAAACATGCCTTGAGTTTTCACTATTTCATCCACCGTTTCTTGTTCCCAAGAAACCCCATCAATGGTTCGCGCTTCTTCAGTGGGTTTTACGAGTTTCTTTGTCTCAAGAAATTTTCTTGTCTCTCCCTTTGTATAGCCGTATGAAATTATTAGCATAAGAAATTATATTTTTATTTGTTTCATACCATTCCAATTTTTACCTTCGTATGCATTGACCAATATCGGTACACCACAAGCCTTCTCTACAGGTATAGCAGTTTCCATAATTTCATGAATCTTGGGTGCCACTTTTTTGACCAAATCTTCTTCTACCTCAAAAACCAACTCGTCATGAATTTGCATAATAAGATGCGCCTTGTCTTCAAGTTGTTCCTTCCTAAAATAATCATCGATTCTAATCATCGCAATTTTTATTATATCGGCAGAAGTTCCCTGAAACGGCGCATTGACCGCCATTCTTTCGGCGCCAGCTCTCACATAAGAAATTCTTGAGCGTAAACCATCAAAATACCTACGCCTACCAAAAAGGGTTTCTGTAAAGCCATTTTTTCCAGCTTCTATCTTTAAGTTTTCTATATACCGAGCCAGCCCAGTAAATTTACCAAAATATTCCTGATAAAATTGTTCTGCTTCAGCTCTGGTAGTGCCCAAATTTTCTCGCAGAGCATTTACTCCCATTCCATAAAGAATGCCGAAATTGATAATCTTGGCTTGTCTCCTCTGCTCTTTACTAACTTTCTCCTCAGGAATGTTAAATATCACACTGGCAACCGCAGAATGAACATCCTCTCCTTTTTTAAAGATATCTAACAAAATGGGATCTTTCGAGAGAATAGCGGCTATTCGAAGTTCTATCTGAGAATAATCGAAGGTAAGCAACCTCATTCCTTTGCTTGCAACAAATGCTTCTCTAATTCTTCGACCATCTTCAGTAGAAATAGGGATATTCTGCAAGTTTGGATTTTGTGAAGACATTCTTCCTGTTGTAGTGCCGGTCTGTAAAAATGTTGCATGAAGTCTATCTTCAGGGTCCAATAAGGGCGGGATAGCATCTATATAGGTGGACAGGAGTTTTTGTAGTCCTCTGTACTCTAAAATAAGTGGGATTATTTTGTGTTGATCAACAAGTTTTACCAATTCATCTTCGCGTGTTGAATATGCACCGGTTGCTGTTTTTTTGATGCGTGGAAGCTTCAGTTTAAGTTTTTCAAATAAAATCACACCTAGCTGTTTTGGTGAATTGACATTAAATTCCTCTCCGGCCAAATTAATAATCTTTGTTTCAAGACTTTTGGTAAGCTTGTGATATTCGAGTGAAAGTTTTTTGAGAAGATTTTTGTCAATCAAAAGCCCGTATCTATTCATTTCATCTATCACAGGTATTAACGGTTTCTCTACCTGTTCAAAAATAAACTCTAAATTTCTTTTTTTTATTTCTTGTAAGATATGCTCTCTAGCAGTTTTAAAATCATCCGTTTTACTAAAAGATAAAATATCTTCAAGAGCTGGGTTTGAAAAATTAGAGTCAACCACCCACAAGGCGAGCGCGGTTTCTCTTAGTTCATCTTTATCGAGTGCCTTAGTCTCTGTTTTTTTATCATTTGCTGTTTGTTCAGGGCCAAAAAAACTCTGTGTTGTGGACGCAAAGGTCTTTTGAACCCTAGGCACTAAACTTCTGAATTCCAGCCCTTGTAAAAATTTAGTGAGTAAATCCAAATTCACTCCCTCCTTCCATTTTTTATCTGGAATAACAATAGAAATAGGTGCATCTCTTCTTATTGTGGCTAAAAGCTTGCTAAATTGAGCCTCCTCCTCACCTTCTTTGAGAAGTCCAATTAGGCGTTCCGTCAGGCCAGCATCCATAAACTTTTTCTCTTTATTCTTTAATTCTTTGTAGATATTTTCTACGGTCCCAAACTCTTTTATAAGGATTGTCGCGGTTTTTTCGCCTATACCTTTTATGCCAATAATATTGTCCGATGGGTCTCCCCTGAGACCCTTATAGTCTGGAATAAGTTTGGGACCAAAACCGAAACGCTCAATCACCTCCTTCTCGTCATACATAACCGTATCATTCATGCCCTTCCTTAAGGTAAATACTTTTATGTGTTCGTTATCAATGAGCTGGAGAGTGTCCATATCTCCAGAAGCAATAATGATTTCGTTGTCTGTATCTTTTTTAAGCTGTTCCACGGCTGTACCCAAAATATCGTCAGCTTCAAATCCTGGTTTGGCATAAACAGGGATATTTAATGCTTCCAAAACTTCATGTGCTCTTTTTATCTGCGACACCAGTGCTTCATCTGTCTCTGGTCTTTTTGCTTTATATTCTTTATAGGCTTCGTGACGATAGGTTTTGTCAGGCAAATCTAGTGCGGCAATAATGTAGTCTGGCTTTAAGTCGTTAGCTATTTTCAACAGCATTGTTATAAGTCCATACAAAGCTCCTGTCGGTTCTCCTTTTGAAGACGCAAAATCTGGAAGAGCATGATAGGCACGATGAAGTATGGCGTGTGTATCCAAAAGTACTATTCTTTTTTTATCTTCTTTTGTTTTTTGGGGAAGCATTTCTATATGAGTTTTTTGGTCCTTTTTTTAGAGGATGTTACTCCGTGTTTTTTCATGTGTTCTTCTGCCTTTTCCGTAGCAATTCGCCCCCGCGGAGTGCGATCTAAAAACCCTATTTGTATTAGATACGGCTCATTAAATTCCTCGAGCGAATCTTCATCCTCAGACATTGCTGCAGCAAGAGTATTGAGACCAACGGGTCCCCCAGAGAATTTCTCAATAATATTCGAAAGCAAAAGCCTATCGGATGGAAATAGTCCCATATCATCAACTCCAAGCATAGTGAGCGCTTCGTGTACCGTGTCTTCCGAAAGTTCTTTTTTCTTTACCTGAGAAAAATCCCTCACTCTTTTTAAGAGAAAATTGGCAGTGCGTGGAGTAAAGCGCGCTCTTTTGGCAATCGCTTTAGATGTCTCATCGTTCATTTTTACTCCCAATATTTTTGCTGATCTTTTTACAATTTCTGCTATCTCTTCTTCTGTATAAAAATCCAACCTAAACACCCCACCAGAAAATCTACTGCGAAGGGGCGACGATACCATGGCTATGCGCGTGGTTGCTCCTATGAGAGTAAATGGTGGGAGAGGTAGCTCAATGGTACGGGCCGACGGCCCTTTGCCTATAATAATGTCTAGTGACTGGGACTCCATGGCTGGATATAACACCTCTTCAATGGCTTTATTTAGTCTATGAATTTCATCAATAAATAAAATTTCTCCGGGTGCAAGGTTGGTAAGAATAGAAGCAAGATCCGCCACTCTTTCTATGGCGGGTCCGGATGTTGACCGCACAGGGGAACCGGTTTGTTTCCCTACCAAATGAGCAAGTGTGGTTTTTCCAAGTCCAGGCGGTCCATAAAAAAGTAAATGCTCAGGTGAATGGTTTCTTTCTTTGGCGGCAGAAAGTAAAACAGATAGGTTATCTTTTATGTTTTGCTGGCCAACATATTCCTCAAACCTGCTTGGGCGCAATTCTTTATCAATATTTATTAAATCTTCGGCATTTATGCCGTCAAGCTTATCTATTTTTTCTTTTTTAGAGGGACTTGACATAAAACTTCTATGTGATATTATACTAATAGCTAAGTACTAGTCCTATGAATTATAGCTCCTAAAAGCCTCTAGTTTATCAAGGACACAAATTTCTCAACAACGTCCCGCCTTGGCGGGTTTAAAAGCCTTTACGAGGATGTTCTGGTCTCCTTCGTGGAACACTGGAGCTCTCCTTAGTAGAGCTGGTAGCTTTTTGAATGATTTCGGAAAGTGTTGTTGAGAAATTTGTGCTCTCGATACTTTCTTTGTATCTCTTTAGGGTATTATTCACAGCGACTATTTGCTCGCAATAGGAAAAAACACAAAAACACACATTTTGGATGGTCCGAAATGTGTGTTTTTGTGTGCCTAGTTTTCAAATTCACTTAAATCAACCACTCGAGCCAGTTCTTCAAAAGAAGTTGCTCCTTGAAGGACCTTTAGTACACCGTCTTCAGCCATTGAGAGTATTCCCTGCCCTCTTGCTGCATCAAAAATTTCTCTCTCTGATGGATTTTCTCGCACAGATTTCTCAATGTTGGAGTCCATTAAGATACCTTCGTATATTCCTAGTCTTCCTTTGTATCCAGTATGATTACATTCTTTGCATCCTACAGAGATAAATGCTTTGTCTTTTGAAACATCCTTAAAAAAATCTTTGTTTGGTACGCCAGCAATCACTTTCTCGACCAAATTTTTTTGTTTGTCATCAAGAACAATCTCTTTCTTGCAAACTTGGCATAGTTTTCTAACCAATCTTTGTGCAATAGAAATATTTATTGCAGAGGAAAGAATTTTTGGATTTATTCCAAGATCAATTAATCTCGGAAATGTTCCCCCCGCATTGTTTGTGTGGAGAGTAGAAAAAACTAGGTGTCCAGTAAGCGCAGAATTAATTGCAATTTCAGCGGTTTCACTATCACGAACTTCTCCAACCATAATTACATCCGGATCCTGTCTTAACGCGCTCCTTAAGCCCTCGGCAAAGGTATACCCCGTGTCAGCGTTTGTTTGGGTTTGCACTATGCCTGGAAGATGGTATTCAATAGGATTCTCTATCGTAATTATCTTGATTTCTGGTGTGTGAATTTTCTTTAAAAATGCGTAGAGAGTGGTAGTTTTCCCCGACCCAGTAGGTCCGGTAGTTAAAATCATGCCATTAGGTTTGGCAATTTCTTTTTTTAAGACCTCTAAAAGATGTGGGTGTATTCCTAATTCCTCAAGTGGCACAGATATTGAGCGTGGATTAAGAATTCTAAGCACAATTGACTCTAAATACGCGCCGGGCAAAAGAGATGTTCTTATCTCTATGTCGCCGTCAGGAAGTTTTATAGAAAATCTGCCATCTTGTGCTGACCCAACATTTAGTTTCAGATTGGAAATGAGTTTGACTCTTGAAACGAGAAGTTTGTATGTTTCTAAATCAAATGTTAAAACATCTTGTAAAACCCCATCTAGCCTATAACGGAGTCTCACATAGTCCTCTTCTGGCTCTAAGTGTACATCGGACGCCTTGGTCGCAAGGGCTCCGGCTAAAATTATTTCAAGTATTTTAGATATTCTATAGCTCTTTTTTGCAGACAAAACTTCTTGGATGAGCGCGGTTATATCTTTCAGGCTAGTGGCTTTTTTAAGAAGATCAACTATTTCTTCGTTTGAAATGTCTAGTGCGCCCGATCTTGTCTCAAAAGAATATGACATCTCTTTATACATGTCCCAAACCTTTTTTAAGCTTTGGTGAGATACCATAAAAACACTTGGTATATAACCTTTATTTTTTAACTCTTCTATTATTGCCTGAGTTTTTGGTTTATTTGGAGAAAGTACAGCAACGTCTATCTTTTTATCTATTTCATTAAAGACCGCCAATTCCCCGTCATGCGCTTCCTCCTCTTTTAAAATTCTTAAAGCATCAATATTGATGGGCTGAACAGTAAGGTCTAAATAGCCCACTCCATATTTTGGAGCAAGGATTTTTGCAAGCTCTTCTTCCTCACGTTTTTTCAAATCTTCAACTCTGTGGAGCTGTTTTTCTTCATTGAAGTTGTAATCTTTCTGCTCATCATCTGCCATAACTAAATTGTATCATTTGGGAACATCTAGTGTGCGTTTTTAAATATTTGATAAGCTAAAATCATGAAAAGCTACCTCTCTAGATCAGAAAAAGACACCAGAGAAATTGCCCAAAAAATACTATCCACCGCCAAGGAGTTCCCAACGGACGGCGCCTGCGTGATTGCCCTTTATGGAGATCTCGGTAGCGGAAAAACAACCACCACTAAGCTTTTGGGAGAGATGCTTGGCATAAATGGGGTAAAAAGCCCAACTTTTCTAATAATGGACATGCACCCGATAGCTTTTGGTCAATTTCATAAATTAATACACATAGATGCCTATAGACTTAAGGGCCCAGAGGAATTATTAAACTTAGGTTTTTTGGATATGCTAAAAGATAGACAAAACCTCATTGTTGTAGAGTGGCCAAACATCGTGGAGTCTGTTTTACCCAATAAAGTTTTACAAGTGGATTTAAAATTTATTGATGAAAATACTAGAGAAATATCCATATAAGCGGTAAGCTAGCTAGTATGTCGGGACATAATAAGTGGTCAAAAATCAAGAACAGGAAGGCCGTAACTGATGCCCAAAAATCAAAGATTTTTGGTAAATACGCCCGTCTTATTGCTGTTGAATCAAAAAAGGTTGGCGGGGACATAAACTCGCCATCTCTTAAGGCTGTAATTGATAGAGCAAAGGCTGAAAATATGCCTAGCGACAATATAGAAAGGGCTGTAAAAAAGGGGGCCGGGGGCGAAACAGAGAATCTGGAACAAGTAATATACGAAACCTACGGGCCTGGTGGGTGCGCGATTTTAATAGATGCACTTACGGATAATAGGAACAGAACAGCACAGGAAATAAAACACGCACTGTCAGAAAATGGTCTCGAGCTAGCCCAGCCAGGATCTGCTTCTTGGGCTTTTCAAAAAACCAATGAGGGATTTGAGCCAACTGTCCCAATTGAAATATCAGAAAATGATCAGGAAAAATTAGAGGAGGTGTGTGAGGATTTGGATAGTTTAGACGACGTACAAAACATTTTTACAAATGTCTCCTAGATCAAAAAAAACGGGCGGGCAATTAATCATGGGGGTAGATCCGGGGTTTGATAGAGTGGGTGTCGCTGTTATAAACGGAGAGCGGGGAAAAGAAAAACTTTTATATTCATCCTGCATAATAACCTCGAGGCGGGATTCGCATGAAAAGAGACTATATGCCATATCAAAAGAGATACGAAGGATAATAAATGAATTAAAACCGGAGGTATTAGCAATTGAAAAACTGTTTTTTAATCTAAACAAAACAAATGCGATAAAAGTGGCTGAGGGACGTGGCGCCATACTTTCCTTGGCCGGAGAATTCGGTATAGATGTTTTTGAATATTCCCCACAAGAAATAAAACTGGGTATTACTGGCTACGGAAAGGCTAGTAAAAATGACATTGAGTTTATTATTGGCAAAACAATGGATTTAGATATAAAAAAAGAGAAGCGATTAGACGACGAATTTGATGCTATAGCGGTGGCGGTGACACATAGTCTGAGAAAGGGCTCTATTCACTATCCACATAAATAATATTTAGGCATTGAAATTCGCCTCCCGTTTGATAAAAAAGGCGTACGGGGATTACCCCAAAAATAAAAATATGTCTGATGATGATGAAATAAAAGATTCCTTCGGTAACCCAGAAGAGGAGGTTGACGAGGAAGAGTTAGAGGAAGAGGTTAGTGAAAGCGATGAAGAATCGCTAGACGCTTTAATAGATGAAGAGCTAGATGATGACGAAGATGACGACGAAGAGGAAGAGGAGGACCAGTTTTCATCTGGACTCAGTAGAGGCGACGAAATAATATAACGCTTGCTAAGAAAACTAAAACAGCCCCGCCAAGGCGGGGCTGTTTTAGTTTGATACAACACAAAAATATCTGCGTTTGGTATTATTTAACAATGATAAGCCATAAAACAAGAACTCGAACTCTTCTACTGGGGAGCATTATCCTCCTAATATCGGGTTCAACCCTTATTTGGGGCGCCAATCTTTCAATTCCAGAACTTCAGTCAGTAAATTCCAGACGTATTGAACAATCTACAAAAATATATGATCGAACAGGCGAAGTGTTGTTATATGACCTATCCAAAAACTCCAAACGAACAACTGTGCCTTTAAGCGAAATATCAACATACGTACAAAAGGCAACCATTTCTATAGAGGACAAAAACTTTTATTCCCATAAGGGCTTTAGATTAGTCTCTATCTTGAGGGCATTTTTGGCAAACACAACGTCTCTTGGATTCAGCCAAGGGGGCTCCACAATAACTCAGCAAGTGGTAAAAAATGTTCTGTTATCAAGAGACAAAACTATTACCAGAAAATTAAAAGAAATTATTCTTTCACTAAAACTGGAAAAAGTGTTGAGTAAGGACGAAATATTGGCTTTGTATTTTAATGAGATTCCATACGGAGGAAATATTTTTGGTGTCGAGGAGGCGTCAGAATCTTTTTATTCGAAATCATCAAAAGACGTTACTCTAGCTGAGGCGGCATATTTAGCGGCCATCCCCCAAGCACCAACATTTTATTCACCGTATGGTGCAAATCTAGACAGATTAGAGGACAGGAAAAACCTTGTGCTAGAAGAAATGAAAAAGGATGGTTTTATAGATGATAACGAATACGCCACTGCAAAAAAAGAAAAAGTGGTGTTTCAGCCAAAACAAACAAGTTCCATAAGAGCTCCTCATTTTGTATTTTTTGTTACTGATTATTTGGAAAAGAAATACGGTGGGGACGTGCTCGCGAATGGTGGGCTGCGTGTGATAACAACATTGGACGCCGACATCCAAGCAAAAGCCGAGACCATTGCCAAAGAATACGCTACCGAAAATCAGAAAAACTTTAATGCAAGTAATGCGGGGTTTGTGGTAATAGACCCAAAAAATGGACAAATTCTTTCAATGGTTGGCTCAAGAGATTATTTCGACAAAGAAATAGATGGGAATTTCAACATAACAACCTCACATAGACAGCCGGGGTCAACATTTAAACCATTTGTTTACGCAGAGGCGTTTATAAAGGGCTATACGCCTGAAACAGTTCTCTTTGATGCAAAGACGCAGTTTGCTCCGGCCTGCGACAAAAACAACACTACAAGCGAAAACGGCTGTTACTCGCCAGACAACTATGACAACAAATTTAGAGGGCCAATAACAATGCGTGATTCCTTGGCGCAGTCTATAAACATTACGTCAGTAAAAACTCTCTATCTTGCTGGCCTAAATGATTCTCTTTCATTGGCAAGAAACATGGGAATAGAAAGCCTCGGCGATGCGGGCCAGTATGGTCTTACCTTGGTACTTGGAGGGGGCGAGGTGTCTCCTTTGGAAATAACAAGCGCATACGGAACCTTTGCGTCTGGAGGGATAAGAAACCAGCCGAGTCCAATTTTAGAAATAAAAGACACTGAGGGAAATACTTTGGAAAATTTTAGATTGAAACCAACAAGAATTATCTCTGAAGAGATTTCGGCTTTAGTTTCTAGCGTGCTATCAGACAATGACGCGCGCGCTCCATCCTTTGGACAAACCAGCGCTCTTTCTTTTGGAGATAGAGACGTGGCAGTAAAAACTGGAACAACCAACGACTATAGAGACGCTTGGATTATTGGCTATACGCCAAACGTCGTTGTTGGTGCTTGGGCCGGGAACAATGACAACTCCCCCATGGAGAAAAAAGTTGCGGGATTTATAGTTGCACCAATGTGGAGAGCTCTTATGGACCATATTTTAACAAAGGTTCCTGATGCGAACTTCATGCCAGTATCTAGAGATTATCCATATTCATTAAAGCCCGTGCTCCGTGGCAAATGGCTTGGCGGAATATCAAATCTCGCAAACGGAGACTTGGCAGACCAGATTGCAACATCAACAACAAAAGAGGTTTTGTCTGGTGGAATACATTCGATTCTTTATTGGGTAAAAAAAGATGACCCTAGAGGAGAAATGCCAAAATTTCCAGACGCTGATCCACAGTTTAAAAACTGGGAATATGGCGTTACTAGGTGGGCTGAGGAGAATGGTTTAAGATAGCGTTATTTGATTTCTGAAAAACTTAGCCCGGACCTAATTTTAAACTCTGAAAGAATTTTTTTTTGGTTTATAAGTATTGCGTTTTTTGTGGTTGATGTCGCGCGAACAAAAACCTTATCGCCTTTTATAGACAAAGAAAAAAAACCTATGTCGTTCTTCAAAACAAGCTCGCACGCGTCTCTAAAAGCATCTTGGGTAGACTGCGACATTACAACCATTTTCTGAAATCTTTTTAAAAGTTGTGAGATTGGTTCCATCCTTATTCCTACGTTATCTATTCATTGGCATGACAACATATAAAAACGTGTTGTCTCCAACCGGTTTTATAATGGCGGGCTTGCCTGACCCGTTTAAAGAAAAGGACAAGCTATCGGTTTTAAGTGCCTGCAAAACATCTGCCGTATATTTGTGGTTGAAGTTTATCTCTATACTCTCCCCAGAAAGAGCGGCGTCTATTTTTTCCACCAACTCCCCAGTATCTTGATTTGAGCTTGATATTGTAAAAATTTTTTGGGGCACTGATATGTTTATCGAGATTTGATGAAATTTATTTGTAAACGTACTGGATGATTTCATAACCCCCTCAAAATCATCCCTCAAAAACACCGCTTCTGTTTTGGGTTCTTTGTATATTACCTGCCTATAATCTGGGTATGAGCCTTCCACAATTCTTGAAACCAGTAGGACATTGCTGGTTTCTATTGATATTTGATTTTTGCTAATTTTTAATGAAACCTTTTCTTTTATGTCATCAAGGGTTCTTATTATCTCGCTTGTGTTTTTGAATGGTAAAAGAAAGGTTCCTTCAAACAAATCGTCTATTCTTATCTTTTTTTCTGCCAGTCTAAAAGAGTCTGTTCCTACAAAAACAAGATCGTTTCCGTCCCCGTAAACGTAAACACTTGATAGTTCCGGCTTCATGCTAGACGGCGATGCGGCAAAAAAAACTGATTTTAATCCTAGTGCAATGTTTTGGGCGCTTGTGTTTATTAAAGCTTCTGCTTCTTGCTTTGGGATGACAGGAAATTCTTCTGCTGGTAGTGTTTTAAACTTCACACTCTCTGATTCTGATGAGAAATGGAGAGTGTCCCCTTTGAGTTCAAGGGTTACACTTTTTTCTCCTCTCAGGTTATTTAAAAATTGACTAAAAATATTGCTTGGAACAAGAACTTTTCCTGGACTGTATATTTTTGCTGGTATTTTTATTTCTATACCCAAATCAAGGTTTGTGGCTCTTATTATTAATTCCTGTTTTTGTGTTTCTAATAAAACACCGGACAAAGCTGGTAACGTAGTATTTTTTCCTGTAAAACGATCTGCTTTGTTAACAGCATCTAGAATTTTTTCTTTTACACATTCTATCTTCATTTAATTTTTGTATTTAAAAACTATTATGATTATTAGGGGTGTGAATATGTGGAAAAGTTTTTTGAAACCCATGGTTAGCCATATTTTTTGTTATTTTTTTACAGAAATTGTGTTTTAACAGCTAACGTAATGTTTATAAACCAACCCCTGTACAACATACCCCTATTTCTGCACATTTTCCACCACCACCAAACCACTGTATTTCCACAAGATATAAACAGCAAAAGAACTAAGCAATCATTGACCGAAGCTGATTGATTTCATCCATCAAGTCGAGATCAACCTTGATGTCCTCCTTTATTTTTTCACAAGAGTGAATAACCGTGGTGTGGTCTCTTCCCCCAAGCTTGTCTCCAATAGACGGGTATGAAATATTAAAATCTTCCCTCAAAATAAACATCGCCACCTGTCTAGGTTTTATAATCTCCTTTCTTCTGGTTTTTTCATAAATACTTTCTTCGTCTACTCGATAAAAATCTGCAATCATTTTTACGACCTCCTTTGGAGAAATAAGTCGCTTTGGCTTCAGGTTGCTTTTTACTAAGTTTCTTATGTCGTTAATAGAAAGCTCTTTTGCTTTAAGCTGGGTTTGCATAACTATTGAATTTAAGATTCCCTCGAGCTCCCTAATGTTTCCAGTAATGGTATTCGCAAGGAATGTTGCCGCTTCGTTAGACAAGCAGAAACCCATACTCTCCGATTTTTTTGAGAGAATTGCCAACCTAGATTCGAAGTCAGGCGGTTGAATGTCTATTGTCATTCCTTGAGAGAATCTAGACTTTAAGCGATCTTCTAGTCCAGGGATAAGATTGGGATGTTTGTCGGACGAAAAAACAATCTGCTTGTTGTTGTCGTATAAGGTATTAAACAAATGAAACAGCTCTTCCTGCGTCCTGTCTTTGTTTGCCACAAATTGAATGTCGTCCATTACAAGAACGTCATATCCCCTATATTTGTCTTTCACCTGGGCAATTTTTCCGGTTTGTATTGAAGTAATTATGTCCGAAGCAAATTTTTCGGAGGTCGCATATAACACACGCTTGCTTCGGTCCATGTTTTTTATCGCATTTCCAACAGCCTGTATAAGGTGTGTTTTCCCGTGTCCAGTATTGCCGTAGACAAAGAGAGGGTTATATATGAGGCCTGGTTGTTTGAGTATGGCCTGTGTGGCGGCAAATGCCAGCTCATTAAACGGCCCCACCACAAACGTCTCAAATGTGTATCTCGGGTTAAGGTTGTCGTCTTTATTAATAGGCTCCCCTAGGGGCAAAATGTCCCTCTGCGTCCTCTCTTCTCGCTCCTTTCTCCTTAGGCGGTCGTCTTTTGCTATTACATACTCCAAGGCGTGTATGGTGTCGCTGTTGGTTCTTAAAAGCTTCAAAATAAGGCTATGGTGTTTGCTTTTTAGCCATTCCTCCACAAAACTGTTGGGTACGGCTAGGCTTATTGTTCCGGCATCATTCTTTATAATAAAAGTGTCTCGGAACCAAGTATTAAAGGTCGCTTTTGAAACCACTAGTTCTATCTCGTTTAAAACAGCGTTCCATAAGTCTCTTGTGTCCATAGGGGTTAGGTGCCCATAAGTATATATTGATAGTGAGGCGAGTAAACTTGAAACAATACAAAAATTATGGTAATAATCTGTGGACATGGTGTGTATAAATTAAATAGCCAATAACTAACAAAAAAATCAAATGTCCAGAACCTATCAACCAAAAAAGAAAAAAAGAAAAGTATCTCACGGGTTTCTTTCAAGAAAAAAGACCCCTGGAGGCAAAAAGACCATCGTAAGGCGCATGAGAAAAGGGCGAAAAAGACTAACCGTTTAATGTTGCCCAAGACAAATCGCCTAACAAAAAAGGAAATCATTGCCTTTTTGCCTAATGCCAAGACCATAAGAGGTAATTTATTGTTTTTAAAATACCGTCTGGGAGGAAGCCCGCCGGAAGTAAAGGTGGGAGCCTCAGTATCTAAAAAGGTTATAAATAGCGCGGTAGAGAGAAATAAACAGCGAAGATTAATCTACAGAGTAGTAAAAACCAATTTTAAGGATATTCCTGTGGGCCAATTTTTTTTCATATTTAATAAAACTGGCAACCGAGAGGAAATTGAAGCGGAAACTATCAGCCTTTTGCAAAAAATTAGACCAGAGACTAATTTTTAAAAAAACGGCATAATACAGCAATGTTTAAAACGTTCATACACCAACCACTCTATAATATCTTTATATCACTGGCCAACTTCCTCCCCTTTCTTGATGCCGGCGGAATAATAATCCTATTCACTCTTATAGTTAGGGTTATTTTATTTCCCTTATCAAAAAAGGCTTTTATTTCTCAAATAGAGATGAAAAAAATCCAGCCCAAAATAGATGAAATAAAAAAGAAATTTTCAAACGAAAAAGAAATTCAGGCGAAGAAAATAATGGAAGCCTATTCGGAATCAAAGACTAACCCATTTTCAGGAATACTGGTTTTGTTTATACAAATACCCATAATATTCGGCCTCTATTACACTCTTATAAAATCAGGACTACCAGAAATAAACGCCGGTTTTTTATACGGAATTGTCTCAAACCCTGGTCCAATAGGCCTAACCATCTTTGGCATACCGCTAGTATCTAATGGAAATGTAATAATCGCGCTTCTTGCTGGCATCACGAGCTACATACAAATACACCTCTCAAGCCTTAACCAGCCTCAATTGGGAAATGAAATGATGGCCAAAATGATGAAGATTCAAATGAGAGTGATGTTTCCAATCATTGCTTTTATTGTGTCCTGGCAAATTGGTGGAGTGATAGGAATATACTGGACCGCTTCCAATGTTTTTACAATACTGCAGGATTTGTATTTCAGAAAAAAAATTAACCCCGCCTAGTTTTTTAGATTTGTTAGGTCAATTATCCAAAGTGACCCATCTATTTTATTTATAAACCCAATTATTTTTTCATCTGCAGAGAATGTGGGATTTGTGATATCTATTTTTTCACCAACTGAAGAAAAATCTATCAGGACAGACTCCTGTGAAGTTTTTGCAGATATTTCCCACAAGGCCTTGGTCTCTAACGCTATTTTGCCAAAGTACCAATCATTTGGAAGATTGGCCGGGTTATTACTAAACTCAAAACAAAACACTATTTCTAGTTGTTTTTTAGACCACACACATTTTTCTGGCAAAGTGTTTATAAATAAATCCCATTTTTTATTCAGCTTTTTATCAAATACCTGCATTGGAGATTTGGTGTTTGCATAATCGCTAAATACCGCAAACTGAGAGTCTGGATTAGACAGCACCTTAAAACCAGAGGCTCCACTCAAGTATGGGGTTGCTATGCTAGAGGAAATAATAAATGATGAGCCCGTTAGCCCAAGAGCCGGCTTTGTTTGCATAAGTATGAGGTCGCCGTTCAATGGTTGCACGGTGATTTCCTGCAAACTACTCTCCCATATCTTTTTTGCATTGGTGCCACCCGGGTCTGTCATTGTTATTATTGAGCCGTTACCATTTTGTACTACCGAAATAGCCTTATTTTCAGCCACATTTCTGTCCAAGAACAGAATGATGTCTTCTATTGTTTTGCTGGGGGCAGTGGTTGATGCGCTTAATAATGAATAAAGTCCACTAAATGAACCGTCCTCATTTTCTTTGAATCTTATTATTTCTAAACCAGTTTTGAAAAAGTAGGCGGATACAACTTTCGTTTGTGTATCAGCAACAACTTTTTGGCTGATGACTTTGTCTCCAAATAAATTTACATCATTTATTTTCCCTGTACCCTTTTCGGCGTATCTAATAGAGGTTGAGGTGCCTGATTTTAAAAACAAAAAACCCGCTACGGGGCTAGAGACGATTTTTTCTAGAACAATTCCCCGCCCAGTCTCAAAGGTTTTAACTGTATTGTCACTAACTCCGACAGATTGAACCTGTTCAGACATCACATTTTGATTTGGCACATTACCAAACGGACTGTTTATATTAAATATTTTAGTAAGACCAGTTTCCTTTTGACCAAAATAAAACACAGAAAATATTCCTACTATTAGTAGCACAACGAGAGAAATTATTATAATTTTTTTATTCATCATTTTAATTCAACATGAAAACTCGGGGCTGTAGTGGTGTTATAAATTCTCATAAACTCTCTTTTTACTCCCAACTGTACAAACTTATTAATGTCAGCGTTTGGTGCTTCAAAAATTATTGTTAGGCCTTGGTCTTGCACTGCCTCTATAATCGCATTTATTTTTAACGCATCATTTTGTGTGGGATTGCTCCCTGCTACGTACCCAGGAATCATGTTTAGGTCAATACACGTTCCGTCGTAATGGCAACTGTCCATGTGTGGAACTTGTGGCGGCCATGCTTCTGTTATGTACCAGTCTATTGGAACCCTATTTACGCCCTGTGCCCCAGTGGGGCGATATGTCATATCCTCTTTGGCGGACTCCAATTTCTGTATCAAGGTATTGTTCATTGAGTGGTTTACTCCAGGCTTAAATCTAAAAATACCTACAGGGGCGGTGCAGTCATTACATACACATGGACGGGTTCCGCCACCGTACGCTCTGCATTGCCCAGGGGAATCAGCCTCGCCACCAGAGGGAACGCTAGGCCCTGTTCCTGGGGCAACAGCAGTTATGTCCAAATTAACATTTGTGAGTCTCGGGCTTATTGTGTTTAGTATTATTACAGCGCTTATCGCTAGTAATAATCCCCACACAGCGTTTTGTATTCTTTTTTTACCCTCACCTTTTTCAAAAACAGCGTCTGTTGTTAGGTATTGAAATCCACCGATTATTATGTAAATAACGCTAAGTGCGGCCGCTATTCCTATGGCGAGTTTTATAAGATCAGGTAGATATGTAACTAAATTTAGTTTGGCCTCTTCGTCTGGAATTGTGGTGGCGCCATTATTACCGACTCTAGGAAGTTGTTCGAGAGGGGTGTAAGGAATAGAACCGTCCTCTCTATTGCCAGTAGCGTCATAAGAACCACCATCATCCCATGAGCCGGTTCCTTGTCCCTGAGCAAGCACCATAGAAAATGACGCCAATAAACATACAAAAACCAGTATTTTGACGCCCCAGCTTTTTATCAATTTTGTTTTCATATCATTCTTGAGAATACTCATTATTTAAATTGTAACCCAACAGATTGCAAAACATCCTCCTCAAAGCTACCTGGTTTTTTTACAGATACAGATAAATTGCCTCGCGCGCTACCCTTTTCAGAATTTTGTATGATAAGAAACGGTAACCCCCTTGTATCTATTGTTTTCCCAGACAGAGACCAGTTTAAATCCGTCGCTTTAAATCTATATGAGCTATCTATGGGTGTGAAATATGGTACAACTCTCACTCCTATCTCATTGGACCCAGTGAAGTCTTTTGAGGACATAGAGAAATCGGTCCCATTTAGGGGCGAATATTTATAAAAAAAGAATTGAGGAGAGACTCTTTCTATATACGTTTTTTGAGTTGAATACCACTTTTTATCTAAACTGCGCACCTCTACCTCAACAAGGGCGTCTCTTATATAACTATCGTTTTTAAAAATAAAAACGTTTTTTCCAAAGCCTGATACCTCTTGCACGGTGTTGCCGTCTTTTTTCCACAAATACACCAAATTACTTGGCTGGATAATTTCTCCGGCACTATTTTTGAAGTCCGGAACCGCTTGCACGACTATAGTTGATCCACGGGTTGGCATAGCTCTCCCCTGAAACATTGGCGGGGTGTAGCTTCTCGCTTCCCAGATTAGAGAAACCGAAGCGCTATTAAGCTCAGTGTTTTTTTTATAAATCTTGCCATCCGTGTCTGTGATTACCACTTGTACTCTAAGTGTTTTTCCAGTGTCCGGAGCGGTTGTTGTAATTGTTTTGTTACCTACCCCACCAGAAACCTTGGAGTCATTTAAGAACCACTCTATTTTTGATGCATTCAAGTCTACTGATACCCCAGAGATATCTAAAAATACCTGCTCGCGAGGTTTGGGGTTGGCTGGAATAATAGATATACTCAAAGCGTCTTCTCTAAGTCTTTCTGCGCTTACATTATCAAATTGAGCAAATGCAATATTTGAATAACCAAATATAGAGACAATAACAATGAAAGTCGCTAGCAATCTCATTAGAAATATTATATCTCACAAATACCTACTTGCCCTTTTCATCCCCGCCCTTTTCGCCTTTATCCATTGCTATTGTTAATAACACCATTGCAGTAAAGCCGGGCCACAGGCCCGTCGTGAGGGCCTCGCCCACGGCATTTCCGAGAATATTTGCTACCCTCTTCGTGCTTCTTATTGGTATTTTTTTTATAAAAAACCAAAGCAAAAATATTAAATTCCCGAATAC
>CAYGCY010000003.1:0-44268 GCA_964348525.1 uncultured Candidatus Saccharibacteria bacterium | reverse complement strand
CCGCTATAAATTCACCAGCCATTTGCCCAATAATGGGAATTATTGCGAGACTCAGGCCCATTAAATCCAAAAAAAAAGCAGAACCGAGCATTAACCATTTTGTGCTCCCAGTCAGCTTTTTCTTCTCGTTCATATTTTTATCCAGCCTGATTTTCCTGCTTCGACTTTGCAATTGCCAAAAGTTGCGACGGGTCAGAGGTTATTATTTGGTCTTCTGTGTAAGAGGCTATTATTTTTATAGCCACATGTTTTAAGCCAGCAAAGAAAATCCCCTCCCCCACATCTGACTCTAATAGTAGATATTTTTCTTCATCTGTGAGATTAAATATTTGTTGAAGGTGATCTATGGCGGTAGGAGATTGTTTTAGAAGTATTTGAATGGATGAGTTTGTGACAATCGGCGCCCCGTATGGAGATTTTAAGAAGTCGTCCACATCTTGGGTGATAGTTGCTAGCCCCAAATAGTATTTTCTCCCCCTTTTTGCCAAATTTAAAAGAAAAGATGCTGTGTCTTCAGATTTCATCATCCACCACGCCTCATCTATTACCAAAATACGCTTCTTCAGCTCTTTTCTTACTGCGCTCCAAATAAAGTGAGTCACTATGTACATAGCTATAGGCTTCAACTCGTCCTCCATGTCTCTTAGAGAAAAGACTACAAACTTTTTATTTATATCTACATTTGATGGTCTATTTATAAATCCAGCCCACGTGCCCTTTGTATATTTAGAAAGTCTCTGCGCTAAAGATTCACCCCCCTCAAGCCCTGACAAAACAAGCTCGAAGTCAGACAAGAGGGGCGGTTCTATATTTCTAAAATCTGAATCCGGCGTTATATCCTTAAGGGCGTATGTTTCAGTAAGTGCTCTATCAATGAGGGCGTCTTCTTCTGGAGTTAGTCCCCCGAGCATCAATCTAAACAGACCTACTAGGTTTACAATATTTGATCTTAAAACGCTTGCGGCCGACTCATCTCCACCAGGCGGGGGTAAATCAAATGGATTTATGTGGTGCTCAGAGTTTAGTGAAATATTAAAATATCTACCACCTACAGCTTCTGCCAAGTACTCATATTCTCTCTCTGGGTCAAGCACAATTACCTCTGTATCAAACATAAGGGACCTCAATATTTCGAGCTTTGTCATATAAGATTTTCCTGCGCCTGATTTTGCAAAAGTGATTGAGTTGTAGTTTTCAAGCGAGAACCTATCAAATAAAACCAAGCTAGAATTGTGCCTATTTATTCCGTAGAGCACCCCCTTATCTGAGGTGAGATCAAAAGAAATAAATGGAAACAAAGAGGAAAGAGGAGAGGAATTTAGTTTCTGTGTCACTTGCAATGCGTCGTTACAAACAGGGATGGATGATTCAAAACCCTCTTTCTGCTGAAATAGTGCAGGTTTTATATAAACCATTTTGGATTCGAGGATTGATTTGATTTCACCTTCTATCTTGTCGAGCTCGCTTTCATTGTCTGCGTAAACACTTATGTATAGGCCCACGTCAAACAACCTTTCCTGAGCTTGTTGCAACTGGTCTCTTAGTTGTTCTAAATCTTGATATGCAACATCAAGCATTGGGTCTCTGACGAGCCCCTTCTCTTCTCTTTCGTGTATTTGGCTTTGAACTTCCGCTACTTTTTTCTGGAACTGTCTTAATACTCCGGATGTTTCTGTAGGATGTACAAAAATAGATACATCAAAAACTTTATCCAAATTTATTATTGGAGCAAACCAGCCCTCCCCTAAAAATCTCGGGTAAGAGATAACAAAAAAACTTCGCATCACTTTGTCTCCAAGGTCTAAGTTTTTTGGACCTATTTTTAAAGCGCTTGGAGCTATTATGTCTTTCAAGTCAAGAACACTGGCGTTATAGACTTCTTTGGGCAAAGAAGTTGCTGGTGTCTCTTTTTGTTCGCCCCCTTTTGATTTAAATAGTCCAAAAAATGCCATGTTAGTTTGTTACTTTTATTGGTTTCTCTGATTCGCCAGGGTTAAATACTTTGTAGAACAGTTCTATTATCTCTTCCGTACCGAGTCTTACCGTTCTTATTCCACAGCGCGATAGCCCCTGCATTACTACCGCCATCCTTTGGTCAAGTTGGACCACATCTTCTTCAAATCTTGTTTCAACACGCTCTTTTTTACCAAGGTCTTTGGATATGGATTCCGGAAGTATTTTGTCCAAAGTCCCAGCACCTATTGCTCCGGGTGTATATGGCACAACCACAAAGAAGTTCTTTGTCATAATGTTCTGCCGCTCTGTAAAGGTTTTGATGAACTCTATGTATTCCTGTATCTGTATTTTTAAAAGATCGTTCATCTGCTCCTTTTTTCTGGCTTCTAGGAGAGAAATATAAGGCCTTATGTCGTGTTTTCTAGATTGAATTAATATTTGTATAGAAAAATCAAGCGAATTTAAAAAGTCCTGAAACTGATAGACAATGGCCGTTCTCTCGTCCTCTGACTTCAACGAGAAATTAACACTAGAGGTCATTATTATTCCTCTCAAACCTCCATCCTTAAGAAGAACCACGCCATCGCGGATGTCTTTTATGGGTACAAAATTTTGTGTGGCGTCTGCTCTTACTGCCATGGAATGTTCTTTCCTTTAGTATAGCGCAAAAGTTATCAACCTATTTGGGCTCCCTCGGTTCGTTTTGTGGAGCGCCTTTTACGCTTAGGTCCCAAGTTAGGTCTTTTAATTTGCTATCAGAGAGTTTTGGTATGGAACTGACATTTGTTTCCGTGGCACCCTGTGTCTGTTGTATAGAAGCGCGCTTCTCTTTTTTCCATATAAATAATTTCGATGTTATCAAATATTTAAAGAACGATTCCATGGTGGATATAAAAGGTCTGTTATTTACCCTGTAAAAAGCTAAAGCGAGGGCAACCGCAAGGATAGGCAAAGACACAAAAAACGCCAGTATTTTTGGTAAGAGAGTAAAAAGTATGGCAATCATTCCGCCACCGCCAGCCAAATAGATAAACTGTTTGAAGGTTAAGGGGCCAAAAATTTTGTCTTCTACTTCAATAAATTGTGGGACTTGGAAACGCATTGATTAATTATAGCTCTAAACTGGTTCTCTATACGGGTCAGCATTTCCTGGATATTTTTTTATTTCAGCCGGTGCAATGTTTTTTAACGCCTCTTCTGCTTTTTTCTTTCGTTCCTCCCATGAAAGGTTAACAGCTTTAAGCTGTGGGCTTTGAATTGTGGGCGTAGGCGTAGCCGGTGTGTTTATAGTTACAGGATTTTTTACTATTTCTTCGTGGTCAGCAAGTGAGCCAGAGGCACCATCCGGAAGTTGTTTGGTAGAAACAGCAGTATCAACTTGCCAATTTTTCAATAACTGGTCTATGTTTTTAGGAATCCACTGTCTGTATTTTTGGAAAATAGTATTTTCTGCCTCTATAAATATTTCAACCGATTTATTTTTCCCTAAGCCAGCTTTTTGTTGCAAGTTTAAAATCATGTCGTCCTTGGTTTGAAGCCCCATTAGAACCAGACTTATTTCTTCGTCTACGACAAAATCCTGCTCCTCCGTTAATGAAAATTTTTTTGCTATAGCATTGGTTTTTTCAATACTCTCTTGAGAGGACATAAACTCAGAAAGTTCTTTTGGTAGTCTCTTATATACCTCTCTTTTTTTATTTAAGGTTATTTCTGTCATTAGATTAGTTTTTTGGGCTCCCTATCAATATTTGCTTGTGCCTGATCAGCTGTTTTCTGCGCTGTCATTCTCGCTTCTTCTGCGAGCCTCCTGTCTCTTTCCTTGTCTTCTAAAATAGCCTCGGCCTGTCTTCTCTCCGCCTTTTTATTCTCTTCGGTAATTTGTTTTGTTCTTTCTTCGTTTTCCTTTACCGCCTCACCCTGAATTTTGCCCATTCTTTCTTTATCCTCTGCCATGGCCTCACCGTGTGATATGTGTTGGTCTAGAGTCTGAAGTACACCAAGATCTTCCACTTCTTTTTCAAGTCTTGAATACATTTTTCTGCTTATTTGATCCATAACCACTGGATTCGTCAAAACAGATTTGTCTAATTTAGCAACCTCTTTCACGTTCATTGTCTGTATTTGTGTTGGGTCAGACAATATTTTGGCAGATATCACCTCTTTCCTGATGCTGTTCATCTCACTTCTTTGTGATTGCGTGAATTTAGTGCTCTTCCCAATAGCCTCCATGTGGCTATTTTTCAAAGAAACGATGACCCTTTTATCTTTCAACAATGCCGGACTCATCATTTCTATTTCTTTGTCACTTAAGCCGGCGATTCTGTCCGAAGCCTGTTTTGTTAGTGGTCCCGCCCCTGCCAGCTCTGATTTTATTGTTGCAAATCTTTTATCTTTTAGTTGATCTTTTTCTGTTTCAGAGAACTTATCGCTCTTATTCAACGCTTCCAGTTGTTGTACTGATATTTGTTGGGCAAACATTTGACTGTTAAGAAGTGCCCTGTTGCCTTCTACCATTGCTTCAATCTCCTTGTCAGACATTCTGGCCATAGCAAGTTCCATTGGTTCGACCACAGTCTCTAATTCGTTAAGCCTTCTCTCTTCGTCGGCGGTTCTTGTTGCTGGGTCTTTCTTTCTAAGCGCATCTAATTCATTAGGATCAACGTTCATACCAGCCAACACAGCTGTGCTATTGCTTGCCTTTCTTGCACGCTCTTCTCTTTTCTTTGCAGCTTCTGTGCCTGCCATACTGAATGATTCTCTCGTTTCTTTTCTCGCTGTCTCAAATCCACCTTTTCCTGTGGCTTGTCCTGCGTCTATGTTGGATTCTTTTAATATGCTTCCGAATGGCCCGCCACGCATATCAAACGAAGCGGTTTTCCCAGCATCTGCAACACCAAGTGCCATTCTGGACGCCCATCTACTTGCAATATTTTTGTTTTCAGAACTTGTTGCTGCTTGAAGAGCCTTGTTATTTGCAATTGCATTGGCCCCAGCACCAAGTGTCCATCTGCCAACACCACCCATAGTCCCAAACATCGCGCTTCCAGCCCATTTGGTAGTTTTTTTGTAAAGGCCTGATAGTGCGCCACTGCCCTTAGATGCGGTTTCTAGGGCAATAACTAGAGAAATTATTATCAAAACTATTATAATCACGAATGAAAATATTGCGGACATGCCTGCGTTGCTGGGAAGATCCCCGCCTGTTCCTAGGGCTGCACGAAAATCCGAAGAGGCAAAAATGTTTGGGCTATTTATTATTTTGAGAGTAATCCATGTCATTATCATAAACAGCGGAGGGAAAAGTAGTTGAGATTTTAATGCATCCCACCACTTCTCTTTATACTCACCTATCATTGGTAAGTCTTTGCTAACAAAACCAAGTGGAGAAAATACGAGCAAAAGCATAATGACTGCGTATCGGAGCGCAAACATAAAGGAAATAGCTAAAAAGACAAACGCAACTAGCGCTAACGTGAAAGAACCAAGTACTCCAGCCTGTAAAACACTTTTGTCGTTAATTGGTTCAAAACCATCGTTACCATTTCTGGGGGCATAAAGAGTAGTTATCTTTAGGGGGTTTATATACATACTAGTCAAACTTTTTGCTCTGCTTGAAAGAGAGTCATCTGCATCAGATAGACCGCTTGTTGCTACTACTGGTTGGGTGACTTTGTCGTAAAGGTAGATGGTTACAGAATTAGATGCGTCTATCATTACTCTGGTGAAAAACATTGAAAAGTTTATAAAGATAGCGGCCAAAACTATATTTTTTATTACAATTTCAGGAGATTCAAAACCCAAAATTGTTTTTATTGCGGCGTAAAGTAATATGAAAATGAACGACAGATTTATAATGTCTCTTATGGTGAACCACGTAGATTGAATGGCTTCGGTCGGCAGATGGTTTTTTATTTCAACCACAGTGTAGTTCAATACGAAATCAAGCAAAAGCGCTGAAAGCCCGAGAACAAAAGAGAAAAAACTAAGTGCTATATTTGCAAGTTTTGCCATGCACTGTGTTAGATGTATTCCGCCCAAATCAAGACAACTCCCGTTGCCAGTTGTTTCGGAGGCTGGTGACTGGACGCGGGGGTTCGCTGCAGATAGGGTTGGATCGCCACCCACCTGAGCAAAAGAAACGACAGGCGTAAAGGAAACCAGTATTATCAACACCAAAAAACAGGAAAGAATACTTTTCCGTGAAAAAACCATGTCTTCATTCTACCTCTTTTTAATTCAAAAAATTCGATTTTTACCCAATTGACCAGATTTATATCAAAACAGATTAAATATTACTGCACGAGCACTTCCCCACTGCACTGCAAGTTGACTACAGGATTCACATCTACACCGTCTTTGTCCACTACATAAAGGGATGCGGTTTTTGTGCCGAGGGTTCTATAAACTATTCCAATCTTGAATGTAGTTTTGTCCCCATCTTTTGCAAATACCACAGGGTTAGTCCTATTAAATGGCACCACGAAAGAACCAGAAGAGTTTATAAACCTTCCCAAATGTCTCCCCATTCCATCATCTTCTGTTAATTCCCATTCATCTTCGGCTCCGCGCATATACACTCTGTCAAAAGCACCGGACCCCCCCTCGACTATAGCAGTCCACACTACCAAGGTACTCGGAGAAACTCTCCCATTGTCATCTTTGTTTGCCACATATTTATCTGGTGAGCAGGATGCTACCAGCGGTTTGTATTTGTGTATTTTTACAACTTGCGTACAAGAGATATCTTTTGTTTTTCTTATCTGTGGGTATTTTCCGCTTGAGTCTGGCACTCTGGTGTAATCATTTTCGTCATAAGAAACCTTTATGCTTACGGTTTTATCTCCTGAAGTTTTATATCTGATAGCAAATGTTTCCTCTGTGCTTTCATAAGGGCCCGTTATTTCAGAACCACTCCACTCATATTTTACGTTTCCACCACTTACTATAGACGTGGCGCTCCAAGTTACTTCCTCATCAATAGCCGCATCTTCTTTATCTACTGAACATAACCCACTAGACGCTTGAGATGGCCCGTAAGAAGTAGTGCCCGCGATTCTTCTTCTGTTGCTCTTAAATATACCGTCTTTATTAAATACCATTGTCTGTAATTGATTTACAACCGCAGACAACAATTCATCAAACTCGTCCGCAAGGCCTAGCTGGTCTGTGGATGCCCCAAACAGTTTATTAACCTGATTAGCTATAACCGTTCCTGGGGTTTTTACTGGCCCCCATTTTTTGCAAGCTCTAGTTGATGCCGCATTAGCAACTTCGGACATGTCGTATTCCAAACATTCTCTTGTATCAAAAAATCCTCCGCTCCAGTTTAATTTTGTAATTTCTATGTCTTTCGCTCCGGCGATCTTCACCTGTATTCCAGCTTTTGCAGACAAGTAAGATCCGTAGGGGTTGTTTTCATCTACTTGGGTAAGTCTAAACCACGCCGGCCAACCACCCTGATTGAAGTCTCCATTTATGAACTGCTCTACATTTCCTTGTATTTGGCTAAGAGTACAAGAGCTTTGGTATACCCTATCCCTATTTCTTTGAGAGTATTGATAACCGTAGTCTCTTTCTATGGCAGCTTGTATTTCTAGTTTAAATGGCTGGCATGCAAAGCCGTCAGTTATTTCGTCGAGTGCCCTACCCACGGTTTGATCGCCCAACTTTCTCATATAGTCTTCTAAATCTGTGGCGAAAGTTGGGTTGCCGTCTGCCCCGCCATTAATCCAATCAATCATAGTGTCAAAAAGGATGTCAATTGCTTGTCTGCCTATTGCCACAAATATTCCGTCCCAAGTTACTCCAGGAATGGTTACACCCAAGATAGTAAGGCCGGCCTCTTTTGATCTCATAGCGGCGTCGCTTACAGGTACGGCAAGGTCAACGACGGCTTTAGTGTGTGGAATATTTACAAAAAACAACGCAAAAGCTACAAAAAACCATACTACAGACAGTTTTTTTGTTAGTTTTTTCATTGTTGCTGTGAAAAGCTTATGTTAGGAATAATTATACCATTCGCTAATCCAGCAGACTGCAGACTCTGTACTGCTAGCGCCTCTTCATCAACAGATTCTATATACGCCTGAAGACCAGGCATTACTTTTATAGGGTCTATTGGGAAGTATTTAAATTCTGAAAGCCCAAATCCTGCCTTAGAGTAGGCATTTATAAGGTCCAAAAAGCCTTCTACTGCGGGGGTAGGCACTGGTATTAAGAGGAGCTCTGCTACTATTTTGTTGTATAAGCTTCCTCCTTCAACTAGGGTTTCTATAGTCTGAGGGTCGTTTAGGTTTTGCACGCTCGGGCCGTTTTCTGAGATGAAATCTTGAAAAGAAGAAGAGTATTTGTTTCTTAATGCCACGAGTCTGCCAAGGAAATTATCCCAATCAGCCTTTTGGGGACTTCTTTTTATTATCAAGGCGCTTTGATCGTACACTTTTATTTGTGGACTCGCGTCTTTTATTAAATCTTCAAACAACACGTTTGAGATATTAACTACATCTGTGCCGTCAGAAATACCTTTTGTCTCATGGGCCCTTACGAATTGAGAAAATGTTATTTGTCCAAGCTTATCTGTTATGGTTTTTGGTTCAAATATAGGGATATTGGCATTTTCTTGGTCACCATTAAAGTTGCTTACACCAAAAACATCTGTTTTTACAGTTTCTAATCCGCCCGTCTCTGGTGTTTTTTTAGTAGCTAGGGCATATCCAATAGAAACGCCGAGTATTACTATTGCCACGGAAACAGAAGTGGTTATTCTTCTGGAAAGAAGAAGATTCATATATATAGATTATCACAGCGTGATACAATTGTTTCGTGAAAAGAATAATATCTACGCTTATTTTTGCAGTTTTAATTTTTGTTCCAATTTTTTATACATATGCAGCTGTTAAACCTCTTCAATTTGGAGGGTTCGCAACGGTTGCGATTCCGTGCACCTGCTCTACAGGGATTTGGCTCGGGTTTACCCCTCTTTTTCTGGGCGGTCCAGTCATTTCTCCCGGAGCGCTAACCTATAGACCAATACCAACAGGTCCAAGTATTCCCTACGAACTTTTTACTGCAGGGTTACCTGGACGGTGGTATTTAGGGGATTATTTTCCTACTCCAGGCACTTGCTGGATATACGCAGGCACAGCTTGCATTCCCCTACCTGATTTGGGGGTGATTTTCCAAGTTGGTACAGGCAGGTCTCCAGCAGGTATTTAATTAAAGTATTTAAATAAATCGAGCCAATTTTTTATTGACAGATTTTCTGGTCGAGCGTTTTCTAAAATTTTTATTTTCTCAGAAGCTTGTTTCCACTCGTTTTTTTCTATACAGAGATTTCCGCGGAGCATTTTTCTGGGGCTTTTAAAGCCTTTTTTTACAAAATTAAAAAATTCTTTCTCACCTAACTTGTTTGTCGTAAAAAATATTTTAGAAATATCTTCCAAAACCAAAATTGCTGAATCCACCTTTGGTTTCGGGAAAAATGAACCCGCAGAGACCTTTTTTACAATTTTAGGTTTGCCATACACTTTTACAGAAATAGACAAAATACTTTCTTTGCCCTGAGCAGAGTCGAAGAATTTTTTATTGCGAGCCACAATTCTTTCAGCAACTTCCTTTTGCACCATAAGAACCATTCTTTCTGGCTGGCATTTTGCCTCTAGAAACTTTCTAATAATTTCTCCCGTGATGTAATACGGAATGTTTGCAATTAGTTTATAGGATAAGTCATAAAACCCCATTACGCCCGGGTCAAAATCACGCACATCTTTTTCCAAAAGTTCTAATTGTCCAGATGTTATTTCTTTAGCAAATTTTTCGTTCAAAAACTCCACTAACTCTTTGTCTTTTTCTATCGCCACCACCTTCGCTGAAAAATTCAAAAGTTTTTCTGTAAGAATTCCTTTGCCAGGCCCAATTTCCAAAATAATGTCATTTGCCACAATATCCCCAGCATGAACAATATCCATTGCAATTTTTGGTTGAGTCAAAAAATTTTGCCCCAGATGTTTTTTTGGGATCATAATTGTTTATTTAGCATATCAAAGGCTTGCACTATTGTCTGAAGAGGGCTCTCGAACTCAAAATTCTATATTTATAAGCGATCTCCTACCTCCCCACTCCGACTCAATATTTTCAATATGTTCTTCTGGGATATCCAACATAAAAGAAGATGGAATATTTACTTCACGAGAACCGTATACTAGCCGTGTTTGTGCCCAAGTTAAAAATAATTTGTCCCTTGCGCGTGTTAGTGCTACATAGAAAAGCCTCCTTTCTTCCTCTTTTTCTTCTGGAGTTAGGTTGTCTTCAAACATTTTTTCGTGAGGAAAGAGTCCTTCCTCTAATCCAACTATAAACACATGTGAGAATTCTAATCCCTTTGCAGAGTGTACCGTCATAAGCCGTACCCCCTTTCCATCAAGCGCGTCCTCACTCGTTTGCAGAGCGGACTCGGTAAGGAGATTCATTAGGGCATCTCCACCGAAGCCTTCATAGCGCGAGGAAAGGTTTACCAACTCTCTAAGGTTAAACAACCTTTCTTCGTCTTCCTCGCTACCGTTTCGTGCCCGCTCTTCATAATAGTTTGCTAGGCCGGATATGTTTAAGATGTGTTCAAGGGTGTCTTTTGGTGTATGGGTTTCTAAATATTCTCTGCCGTTTTTTATGATTTCCTTAAATTCCGCCCAAGATTTTTTGGCACTTGGAGACAAACTGGTTTCTTCACCACCTATAATTTTTAGAATAGACACCTTACCAAGTCCCCTCGCGGGGACATTAGCTACACGCGCAATATCACCGGAAGATTCTTCCAGTAAAAGTCTTAAATATGAAATTGCATGTTTTACCTCCTCTCTTTCAAAAAATTTTGTACCAACTAAATCATATTTTATTGACTGCCTAAGGAAAGCTTCTTCAAGTGGTCTTGACTGAAAGTTTGCTCTATAAAGAACAGCTATGTCCTCAGGATTTACTCCATCTCTTATTAGTTCCCCGCATTTTTCTGAAACAAACATTGCCTCTGTGGCTTCGTCGTAAGCAGACAAAACACCTATCATTTCACCCTCTTTGTTTTTTGTGAAAAGGTTTTTTTCTCTGCGCATTTCATTTTTTGATATTACCGAATTTGCCGCATCAAGAATTCTCTTGGTGGACCTGTAATTTTCTTCGAGGGTAACTACTCGCGCATCCTTGTAGTCATCTTCAAAACGCAAAATGTGTTTCAAGCTGGCCCCTCTCCAAGAATAAATGTTTTGATCTATATCGCCGACTACACATATATTTTTCGATCTTGCTGTGAGCATTCTTGCAAGCTCGTACTGCACCTCATTTATATCTTGATATTCATCAATGTGTACATAAAGCCATTTTTCCTGATACTTCTTTAAAATTTCAGGATATTTTCTAAATACATTTGCAGTTTTAAAAAGCAAATCGTCAAAGTCGAGTGCCTTTTCCTCGGTTAGTACTCTCTCATATTCCAAATAACATCTTGCAGCCACTTCCCCTAAATTAGACTGTGCATTTGACAGCGCCTCTTCAGGGGATAGAAAATCGTTTTTAAATCTAGAAATTAGGGAAGCAATTCTTCCGGGCTCGTATTCTTTCGGATCTATTTTTATGCGCTCAAGGGCTGTTTTTATCGCACCTTTTTGGTCATTTTTGTCGAATATTTTAAAATTTTTACTTATACCTGCAGAAACAAATTCTTGACGCAATATATACACACACATTGAGTGGAAGGTGGACACAAACGGAACATCAAAGGCTCCGTACATCTCAAAAGATCTAGGCAATTCTTTACCCAGCCTTCCAAAAATCCGCTCCCGCATCTCTTTGGCCGCCTTGTTTGTGAATGTGATTGCTAAAATCTTGTCTGCCGGAACCCCGTGTTTTATAAGATTAGCGACTCGTTCTGTCAGGGTTTTCGTTTTTCCAGCCCCAGCCCCCGCTAATATAAGGACTGGCCCAGAGAGGAGTTCCGAGGCTTCTTTTTGTTTTGGATTTAGATTAGACATTTCTTTTCCCCAAATAATAGCTTATTTCTCTAAAAAAGCCCCATATTTAGCCATTTTTGGGCTATTACCACCACACCACACATACTTAATGATAAAAGTCTAGCCTAAGGTATACTTATATAGTCCGATTTGGCAGATAGGCAGACAAAGAAAGCACGCAGGATTATAGATTTAATTAGATTTTATTTCTTCAAAAACACCAAAAACTGACCGACCTCATGGTCAGAAAATAAAACATCGCTTTTTAACCATTCTAATCTGGCTTTTTGCCGCACCCTCATTTTTGGCGTTTACCCCAGTAAGTCCTGTGTATGCTGGCCTCTCTGATTTTCTAAATAACTTTGGCAACCTATTCAAACCCCAAGAATCTCAGGCAAAAGCTTACAATTCTCAAAATATTCCCTTACTTCAGGCTGCTTTGAGCTCGGATCCCAGTGCAAACATAGGAGGTCCAGAAATTTTGGTTGATAACGGGGCTCTAGTTTCTCAAGATTCCCCAGCCGGCGGTTTGGCTGAAAACATAAAAGACAAGCCCTCTTCTGATCAGATTTCCATATATGTAGTAAGAAAAGGCGACACGCTGTCTTCGATAGCAAAAATGTTTAACGTGTCCGTAAATACCATAAGATGGGCCAATGACTTGTCGAGCAATACTATTTCAGAGGGACAAACACTAACTATACTTCCTATTTCAGGTGTCAGACACACAGTTAAAAAAGGAGATACGGTCGTTTCTATTGCAAAGCTTTATAAGGCAGATATAGAAGAACTTCTTTTGTATAACGATATTTCTGAAAATACAAAATTAAGCATAGGAGATATTGTTATCGTGCCAGACGGAGAGCTTTCGGCCCCATCAGGCTCATCTGTAAAGTTTGTTTCGAATCAACAGCCAGTGGTTTCTGGGTACTATATGCGCCCAGTTCAAGGCAGAAGAACACAAGGCATACATGGCCACAATGGTATAGACATAGGGGCACCAGTCGGCACATCTATAGTTGCCGCTGCGCCGGGCAGGGTAATTCTCTCTAGGTCTGGGGGGTGGAATGGTGGTTATGGTACTTACATTGTTATTCAGCATGATAATGGCACACAGACCCTCTATTCCCACAACTCGAAAAATGTTGTTGCTGTAGGAGACTATGTAGAAAGAGGGCAACTCATTGGGTACATAGGTCTGACAGGCAGAACCTCTGGTCCACATCTACACTTCGAGGTACGTGGAGCAAAAAATCCTTTTTAAAAAATACCCACTTCGCTTTTCTACCGGTTTTGATTTCAAGTGAGTTATATTCTTTGTCGGTCGTCTCGGAAGTCGGTTTGCATGGTTTGTCATAGACCCGAGTGAAACGAGGGCTCTTGACAAAAACCGACTGAGAGACAGCAAGATTTTTCGCTGGAAAAATCTATGCGTGACCAGCAAAGAATATAACGAACGTCCGTTTATGAAAGTGTACTTTTTGGTGGACGATATGAAAGTGCTTCGAGTATGTTTTCTTTTTTTATCTCTTCTGTGCCGTCCAAATCCGCAATAGTACGAGCAAGCTTTAAAACTTTATGATAACCTCGAGGCGATAAATTTAAAGTTTTGGCTGCGTCATCTAAAATTTGTTTTACTTCGTCTGACACTTCAATAAATTGTAAAAGTTCTCGTACCGACAGATCACCATTAGTTTTTTGTTTTGAAAGTTTGGAATATCTTTTGTTTTGAATTTTGCGAGCGGTTGCAACAGATTTTTTTATTTTATTGTTTTCATTTGTGTTTTTTTCGGACAATAATCGTTCGTGATCTATTCTTGGTACAGAAATCCACATATCTATTCTGTCTAATATGGGCCCCGATATTTTTCTTTCATATTTCAATAGTTGTACCGGTGAGCAAACACACGCGGGGCCTTTAAATCCCCTATTGCCACATGGGCATGGGTTAAGTGCCGCTACCAAAATAAAATGAGCGGGAAAAACCGCTGTTCCTTTTGCACGCGACACAGAAACTTTCTTTTCTTCAAGTGGTTCTCTAAGGGCCTCCAAGACTCTAGTTTCAAATTCTGCGAACTCATCTAAAAATAAAACCCCTTTGTGGGCTAGAGTTATTTCTCCCGGTTTCGGATTTGCACCACCACCAACAAGTGCAACGTAAGAACTGGTGTGGTGTGGAGATCTCCATGGCGCGTTTGTGATGTATGATTTTTTTAATGTTCCTGCCACAGAATGTATTCCTGTTATTTCTATAATCTCTTCTTCACTTAATGGCGGAAGTATTTCTCTAAACGCTTTTGAGAGCATGGTTTTTCCTGTGCCTGGCGGTCCGAAAAGACCGATATTGTGTTTTCCCGCAGCTGCTATTGTGAGGGCTCTTTTTGCGCTTTCTTGTCCAGTAATGTCATCAAAAGTTATTTCACTTTCTCCTGTATCAAATTTTATTTTTGTTTTTGGCTGAGGAAGTATTTTTTCTTCCTGTATGTGGTTAATTACATCAGTAAGTGTGTGTGTCGGTATTACGTCTATGCCAGATATTAGTGCTGCCTCCTCCCTGTTTTCAAATGGCACTATTATTTCTTTAAAACCAAAATCTTTAGCAAGTTTAGTGAGTGTGATTACGCCATTCACTCTACGAATTTTTCCATCTAAAGATAATTCCCCTATAAAAACTTTTTGTGAAACGTCTCCCGCAATGTCTTCTGTAGCTAGCATGTATCCAAGCGCCATGGCTACGTCAAATATGGATCCCTCTTTTTTAATTTCTGCAGGGGCGAGAGCTAATACCACTTTTTGATTTCTCTGTTTCGGTGATGTGAAACCAGAATTTTTTATTGCCGCAGATATTCTGTCTTTTGCTTCTTCGGTGGCCTTGTCAGGTAATCCTACGATTGAAAAAGAATGTAAACCTCGCGACAGATCCACTTCAACATCAATGATGTGTCCAGAAAGAATATTTGTTTGGGCACTATGTACTTTGGCAAAAGCCATTTGCCCCATTATATGTGGGCGTAATTACATATGCACCTTACAGGTTTTGGCAGCAGGATTTGCTTCTAGTCTCTCCTCTTCTATTTGCTCGCCACAAACCTCGCACACCCCAAATGTTCCCTTACCTATTTTTTCCAAAGCCATATTAATGTCGCTAAGTCTGTTTTCTAACTGAGTGGTTACTCCCATATTATTTTCCAAAGCCTCAAATGAGTCTGCTGTGACATTATCGTCTGCTGTTGATTGGTCAGTATCACCAACAGCGGGAACCCAGTCAGATGGATTGGAAGGATTTCTTTGTGCCACTTGAGATAACTCGTTTTCAAGAAGCTGTTTTTCTCCCTTTAGTTTTTCCTCAAACTTTTTAATGTCTATCATAGTAGTGAAAGCTTACAGGTTCTTTATCTGGTCTTCAAGCCCTATTGCCCTTGGGCCGTAAAAGCCTTATCAAGTATTGCTTTAAACGTCTCTTCATTGGACGCAATGAGAAGCAGGTCTCTTGTGACAAAGCCGTAAATCACCACTGTTTCCCCGTATTGGTTCTGTAGAACCCTAGTGTCTTTATTAGACACTACTTTGTCTATGAATGGCGCTGTTATGTTTGTGGGAGGAATGAAAGCAGTAGTTGAGCTTATTTTATTTGTATCAACATTTATTGAGGGTAATGGAGTGATGCCAGAAACGCTTTGTGTTTTTGTAGTAGTAGAAATGTTTGTAGAAGTGGCGGATGTAGTAGAAGAAAATTTTTGTATTGTCGGAGGGGTTATTAATACTGGTATAGGGTTTGGTGACAGAAGTGCTCCCAAATCGTTCCACATTTCTTTTTCCCACTTAAACATTCCGTCAAAAACAGTTTCATAGGAATTTATTCCTAATAGTATGAAGACGCCAGATTTTTTACCTTGATAAAGTCCCAGCATAAAAGTGTCGCTAAAAGATTTTGTTACAGTAAGGGGCGCTTTGGTTTTTATTAATCCAAAAAATTCTGCACCAGTAATTGTTTTGGTTACGGTGTTTTCAGGCGCAGTCCCCATTCTTTTTATTATGTTTAAATAATTTATTTCTCCCATTTGTGTGCCGATCTTATCTTTTACGCTGTAGATGAGAGACATGAATTTGTCTTTTGTTAGCCCCTGAAAAAGAATCTCTGTTGATTTGTCAAAACTTATTACAGTTTTTGGCGCTTCAGCAATAGGGACAGGCAATTCCTGAAGATGCACATAATAGAGGCCCCCTAATATAGACAGCCCTACTATAAGTAGTACAGATGAGCCTAGTGCTAGCCAGGTATTTTTTCTTTCTTTATGTTTTTCGGCAGGAGTTTGGACGACCTCTTTACGTTCCGCCCTTCTTTTTCTAGTAGCCATGGCAATTGAAATGACAGAGGCGTTTTGGTCCTTTAAGGCATTTGCGACATCGCCTTGAAAGGTGCGCAAATTTTTCAAAGAAGGTTCTTGTGTTGTGGGTTCGGTTGTTTCTGTGGCCGGGTTATTATCTACTGGCACGGAAGAAAACTTTACAGATTCAGTTTCCGCTGGCCCTTCAGCTTTTTCAATTACCGGTTCAAAAGTTGTGCCCTGAAGTAATTCCTTTTTTACTCCTGGTGGTACACTAGGCAAAACTCCCCCACTCTTTGCATACATCTGCGATCTTTCTTCTGCCTCTTTTCTTGCTTTTGCGAGAAGGGTTTGGACTGTGTCATCCTGAAAATCCATTCCAGGTTTTTTGTCCTGATTATTTTGCGGTTCCATTTATTATTATTCTAACACGCACTGTTTATAGAGACTTCTCGGTGCTTGTCTCAGTAGATGTCTCTTGAGTGTCGGCAGAATTTCTAGGGTCATCTGCAATGAATTTTCTGCGAGGCCTAGCTTGTCTCAATTGCGGGGCTCTCATCAAAAATCTTTTTATATTGGCATCGAGATCTATGAAATCGTCGGCTGATTCTATTAATTTTGAAGAAGTAGATCTTCCAAAAGCTGCGGCCTCTGTTTGCACTCCGTGCGCTTTTAAGTATTCAACTAGTGGTATAAAGTCGCCGTCTCCAGAAACAATAACGATAGCGTCTACTTTTTCTGAAATTTTTACTGCGTCTATCGCAAGCCCGACATCCCAGTCAGCTTTTTTGGCTCCACCGGAGAAGATTTGAAGATTTTTTGTTTTGGTTTCTATGCCCGCTTTTTCTAGGGCCTCAAAAAAGGCTTTTTCTTCTCCAGATTCTGTGGTTATTACATAAGCAGCGGCTCGAACCAGTATTCTTCCGGCCACCGCTTCATCTAGAACATTTTTAAAATTTACTTTAGCGTTGTATAAGTTTTTTGCACTGTGATAAAGATTTTGGGTATCTATAAGAACAGCTACGCGCTGTTCACTATGTTTGATTATTGACATGAATTTTGATTAAAAGTTTATAAATAAGTTTCGAACTGATTACAAAAATAAATAGAAGGTATAGAAAATTAGGCAGTCTTTTTCTTCATGCCGAGCTTTTTCATAAGAGCGTTGAATTCTTTGGGATTTCTCTTTTCCAAATACTTCATGTGTTTTTGTCGCTCCGAAACCATCTTCAAAAGTCCCCTGCGGGAGTGATTGTCCTGGGCGTGTTTTTTCAAATGTGAAGCAAGTTCCTCAATTTTTTTGGTGAGGATTGCTATTTGAACCTGCGCGGAACCGGTATCTGTTTTATGAGACGCCACTTCGGCTATGATTTTCTGCTTTTTTGTTTTTGTAATCACCTCCAAATAATAGCACACCCTTTAATTTTACGCAAGTCCTCATATGTGGTCTTGTAAAAACCCCATAAAAACAAAGGGCGACACGGGAATCCGTGTCGCCCTGAAATCAGGTTCTAAACAGTCTTTTTTCTGAGCTCGTTGTGAACAATCGTCTTTCGTCCAGCAATCTTGTCGCTGTTTAGGATGAGGAACACAACGCTCTCAAGTGAATCTTCTAGGAACTGGGTCGCTTGCTTTTGCCACACGGCTGGAGTCATCTCCATGTGTAGTGCAAAGACAGCGACGAGCTCCTGAAGTTTCATGAGACAGACGTCTCCCCCTTCCTCCGCCTGTTGCCAACGCACATGGCGTGTGTTGAAAGTAATGACACCACTCTTCCCGTCAAGACTCCACAGGTTTGGCGACATGACCGCTTCGTAGGCAAACTGAAGTCCGAGAGAATCGCTACGAACGGTTAGCCTGCGCTTGCCACGAGGCCCGATCACGCTGAACGGCTTGTGCATCTTGTGATCGTTCTCCGGATCCTGTCTTTCGCCATGGCCTTCGTCCCCAGAAGACTTTTCTCTTGGGACACCAGCCGAATGGGTCGAGATTGACGGTCTGTCTTGTTTGCCGACGATATCAATATCAGTGTCGGCGTGTCCGGTACCACGAGTCCCCACCTTAAAAGTCTGGATGAGGTCGAGCATGACCGGACTTTTCCGGCATAACTCCTCAATCACGCGCATCGAGCGGTTCCCAATTGCTTGGTAGCGCTCTTCTCGCTGGGCCGTTCTGACCTCTTCGATATAGAACACACCGGCTTCTTGAAACCACTTCTCAATCTGTTTGCAGAATTCCGCGAGGGCAGTATTTTTCTCAAAACTCTTCCGATCAGGCCTGAGCGTGATCGTGGAGTTAGAAATTACCCCCTCGAAAATTCCAGAGGACAGGGCCTGTGCCGCGTCCTCTGACAGGAACTCACTGGCAGAGAAGTTGATAAAAGTGCGGAAATCGATCCTAAAATCGTTTGCACTTTCACCAACCAGAACTTTCCCCTTCGGCGCCTTAGAAACTCTTGGCGAAAGGAAAAGTTCAAATGTGGTAAGACCACTTGTCCTACCAAATTCCTCAACCTTTTTGAGCTGGGTGCCACGAAACTCTCGGGGCTTAATGTCCCAGGATCCGTGTTTCCCGTCTTCATCAATCAGATTGACGAAAATCGTCGTTCCGCGCCTCTTCATTGCAATGCTGAACCTCTCTTGAATTGCAGAGGTCAAGCGCTCGCGATCGAAGCGTTGTACGCGGAGATCCTTCCTGAACTTTTCGATACGCATTTCGGTGCGCCACCGAGTCCCCTTTCCCTCAACTCGGCTGAATACCAAGTCTGGACGAGGGTCGCACGGAATCTTGATGTCAGACTCCTTCTCCACGATCTCAGCACACTCAAATGTCCACTGGTTGTAACCATGTGGGTCATTCTTTGTGGTTGAGGTGAAGATGAAGCGTTCGCACTTGCCAATCGGAGTGACAAGCCCAATGCCGTAACGGCCGAGCTTGTCCCTATCCTTCATGGTTTTGCCGACACGACCGAGCGCTTGGTCAAACTTAAGAGCACTCGCGCCGTCGCCGTCATCCTGAACAACGATGCTTCTCTTGTGCAGGTTGATATTGATCCAGATGCACTTGGCACCTGAGTCGATGGCGTTTTGTACCAGTTCTGTCACCACCCCATCATCAAAAAGATTGGGGTAAGTGGAGGCCACTCGTGCAAGCATGCTTCCCTGGTGAAATTCCAGAGCAGACGTGCGCTTGCTGGCCCGCGGGGTTGTTGCAACACTCATTCCTTGCTCCTTGCTGGTTGCTGATGTGGTGAGGGGGTTTGTCCTTCTTTGCTCAATTGTTCCCGTGCAGTTTCACTGCACAGTTGGTTAAGAGCGTTAGAAAGACTGAAGACATTGTTTGGCCCGGCTTGAGCACGGGCTTCTCTCCTGTCTTCGGCAGAGTAGTCGTCTGAAGCGAGCCGGTTTGCGATAGGAAGTAGCGCCCTGACTAGACCGGCAAAAATCACCATGTCATTGTCACGCGCTTCCCTTGCGGACCGTTTTTGTGCGAAAGAAGGTCCATCGTTGATTAGTCCAACTGCCTGATTAGGCACTTTTGTATCGGCTACTGGAATATTCCAGCGCCCATTCCACAGGTGGCGCAATCGCGCTACTTCTTCCTTCTTTTGTTGACACAACACGCGAATGCGCTCAATGCGCTTTCTCCCATTTGGGTCATGTTCAATATCCAGTGATTTGCCATGGATAAGCCTGAAAACCCCGTGTACGTTTTTGTATCCGAGGACCTCGTAGGCAAAATCAATGGCTATCACATCAAGGGCAATCATTTCTGCTAGGTCTCGAGCATAATCTTGCATAGCCTCGAGTTCAGCAACAACGTAGCCCATTGCGGAAAGGAAATACCGCATTTTGACAAGTGGCAGTCCCTTCAAGCTTTCTGGTTTCGTGATGTAGCGCCTGACTGTGCCGACGCTAACCCCCAAAAACTCTCGAAGCCCTTCGCGGGCGTCGTTACAGTTTCTGGTTCCTTGGGGTAGTGTGGCTGAGTAGTGGCGCCAACAATCTAGTGTTGTTCCGCGCTTCTCGTCTCTCATTCCTTGCTCCTGTTAAGTCGATGTTGGCGTGACTGAAGAGGCCCTTGAGGCCCTCCAACCACGGACAAAGAGTTGTACCTTCTCCAAAACGACCACCTGGCCTTTTTGGGGAGGGTTATCTTCCTTCCAGTCAGAGAGTGAAAAAGTAATCGGTGTCCCCGTGTTAACGGGTGGCATTTCTTCGATTGGGTATGTCACAGCATATCCCTTGTCTAGAAATACACCGGCTACTGCCGCTCTCATATTGGTACTCCCCTGTTTCTCCATACCTGATTTCTCAAAGAACGTATTTCCGTGGTATCCCACGGCGGAAGCCCAAAATAGGCAAAATCTTCATGGACAATACCATTTTTATGCAATGTGTCAATTTCCTTTCAAGGGCACAGAAACAAACATAATTTGAATCTTTTTGTTAAAATATTGTGCGTCATCATCTAAATGCCTTCTATTACTGAATTACAAAAACTGAAGCGTCAATTTCTTGAATATATAGAGATAGAAAAGGGTCGTGCCCTAAAAACAGTCGAAAATTATGATCACTACCTTTCTCGTTTTTTAGAATATTCAAAAATAACAAAACCAGAAAACATTTCTGCTGAAAAAATTCGTGAATTCAGACTTTGGCTCAATCGCCAATCGACAGGCAACAATAAACAGTCTGGGAAAACACTGTCAAAGAAAACTCAAAACTACTACATGATTGCTCTCCGTGCCTTTTTAAAATATTTAGCAAAAAATGGAATAAAATCTTTAGCACCAGAACAAATAGAATTAGCAAAAGTTCCGGAAAGGACACTTGACCTCATTACTCCTACAGAACTTTCCAGATTTCTCGAAGCTCCACAGGGAGACGATTTAAAAAGTTTGCGAGACAAAGCCATACTCGAACTTCTTTTTTCTACAGGCTTGCGTGTTTCAGAATTGTGCTCTCTTACGAATGATATAGATTTTGATGCAGGTGAATTTTCTATACGCGGGAAAGGTGGAAAAGTGAGGGTGGTTTTTATATCGGACACCGCAAGGAGCGCTGTGAAGAAATATCTGAATGCCCGTAAAGATATGAACGACGCACTTTTTGTGCACATAGGAAAAGAAATAAAAGAAAAAGAACCACAACCCTTGGCGAGGCGTTCAATAGAGCGCATTGTGAAGCACTACGCCATAAAAGCAGGTATCTCTAAAAAAGTTACTCCCCATGTTGTGCGCCACTCGTTTGCTACTGACCTTCTGTCGAATGGCGCAGATCTTCGAAGTGTCCAAGTATTGCTTGGTCATGCAAACATTGCCACCACTCAAATTTATACCCATGTCACGGACACCCATCTAAAAGAAATACATAAAAAATTTCACGGTAGAAAAAACAATTAGTTTTTATAGGCTTGCAGCTTGGGGCTTACGGCTTTAAGCTTTTAATATGAGATTTATCTCTTGGAATGTAAACGGGCTTCGCGCTACACATAAGAATGGTGATTTGAACTGGATTTTTGACCAAAATCCGGATGCTATTTGTTTGCAGGAGGTAAAGGCCACAACAGATCAGTTGCCACCGGAGATAGCTTCGCCCGCAGGGTATCACGCCTTTTTTGATTGGCCCAAATTAAAAAAAGGCTATAGCGGTGTTGCTATATATTCAAAAGAGAAACCGGAAAAAGTTTTATATGGAATGGGGGTAGAAAAATACGACAACGAAGGCAGAATGCTCACGGCTATATATAAAGAGTATGTACTTATTAATATCTACTTCCCCAACGGAGGCGGTCCAGCAGAGAGGCTCGAGTACAAGCTGGGTTTTTATGATGAGTTTTTAAAGTTTGTTGAGACATTAAGGAAAAAGCATAAAAACATCATATTTTGTGGGGACGTAAATGTGGCCCATACAGAGATAGACATAGCAAGACCAAAGGAAAATGAAAGTCATGTAGGTTTTCTCCCAGTAGAAAGGGCTTGGATGGATAAAGTAATAGAGAAAGGATATATAGACACCTTTAGACATATGCACAAAGATGAAAAAGACGCTTATTCATACTGGGACCAAAAATCTTTTGCCAGAGACAGGAATATTGGCTGGAGAATCGATTACTTTTTTGTAAATAAAGAAATAATTTCGAAAGTAAAAAAAAGTTTTATGTGGAGAGACATATATGGGTCGGACCATTGTCCTATAGAATTAGACATTGCAATTTAGGCCTTCACAAAGCCATAAAATAAAGGACAAAGTTATCCACATGACAATTTGTCTTTTAGTAATAAGATACTTGCAGGCGCCAGACAGGAACCGAGACCCATATCTTCCCTCGAAGATCGTCTGGCAGTAGTTCTTTATGATCCAAAGAAGCAAAAGGCACAAGCCCTCTCAAACTTATTAAACACCACGGTGGGAGTGCACGATTGTTCCCATGGATATAAACCACTGAACGCCAAGACGCTCTCGTCTGGGCGTTCTTTGTTTTTATATTGTGAGTGTCTACTAATTAACTTTATATTTTGAGCGTATTTTAGATATTTCTTCTTCCTCTTCTTTACTTAAAGCGGTTTTCCCCATCTCGCCAAGCTTTTTTAGCTCTGAATCGCTGAGTTTTAAATATTTTTCGGCCAAAGAGTGAGTATCCTCCTTAGTATTTTTAGTTGGGTCATCTAAAACATCATTCAAAATGGCGTGTAACACATATCCTATACGCGGTCCCGGTTTCTCGTGAAACACCTTCATTATTTCGTTGCCGTCTATTGCAAGCATTCCTACTGATATAGGATCCCTCATCACCTCCTCCACCATAGATTGGTATTTTCTAAGTCTATAGGGGCTTTCTTTTGGTCTTCCCGTACCTATTCTGTCGCAAATGCGTACTGACATAAGGTCCCACACTAGGTCTTTCCCCACATTAGACACAAGCCTTCTTACTGCAGATAAGGTTATTTGTTCTGTATCTGAAAAAAACATATGCCAGCGCACCAAAGCAACCACTTTGGTGGTAGTTTCACGTGAAAACTTAAGGTTTTCCATTATCTTCTTAGCCATTTTGGCTCCAATTACCTCATGACCATAAAACGTCCAGTCTTTATTTTCTTCTGACCATCTTCTAGAGGCCGGTTTACCTATATCGTGAAGAAGAGCGGCCAGTCTTACGTGAAACGGATATTTTTTATGGGCGGCGTGGTCTAAGGATTTCAAGAGGTGGGTCCAGACATCGAAGGCGTGGGCTTGGTTTTGAGCGATGTCCTTTGCCTCTATGAGCTCTGGTAGCACAAACCCTAATGCCCCCACCCTATCAGCCAAAATAAGCCCTAGGGATGGGTTTGGGGAGCTTATTATTCTTATAAACTCATCTCGGATGCGCTCTTTTGAAATAAAGCCTAAATTATCGGCTTTTTCAGCCATTGCGGATAAAGTATCTGCTTCTATCCCGAATCCGAGCTCGGAATGGAGTCTAATCCCTCGCAGTATCCTTAAGGCGTCCTCGCTAAAGCGTTCTTTTGGGTCACCAACTGCTTTTATGTGGCCAGAAATAAGGTCTTTTCTGCCGTCATACAGATCAATAAGCTCATCTTTTTCTACTGAATAAGCAAGGGCATTTATGGTGAAGTCGCGTCTTGATAGGTCTTCCTGTATGGTCTTTGCAAAAGAAACAGCGTCCGGGCGTCTTTTGTCAGAATAAACAGATTCCGTTCTGTACGGAGTGACCTCTATTACCTTTAAAGTTTCGTCGTCTACCCCCTCTTGAACCACACTAACTGTTCCATAGCTATTTTCATAAAAAGTCTTGGGAAACAAGTCTGATATCTGCTCTGGGGTGGCGTTTGTAGCCACATCCCAGTCCTTTGGCCTTTCTCCGAGGAACATATCTCTTACACAACCGCCCACTAGATATGCTTCAAAACCCCCATTTTTAAGGGTATTTGTTACATGTGAAACTGGTTCTGGTATTGGAAATGTAGCCATTTTCTATTGCATATTCTAACGCACAACTTACAACACGATATCCCAAAACATATCTACAGACTCAAGTTCTTTGTTTGGAGAGACGTATGCTATGGCAACGTCTATTTGCCAGTTGCCTTCATAGTCTTTCTCCATAATCCAAGTTTCTATAATTCTTTTGAACCTTCGTATTTTCCATGGGTGCATATGGTCCTCTGGTCTGTAGGAAGAGCTATTCTTATATTTTTCATCCGTTATTTCTTTGGCTTTTACCTCAATAAAGTGGATAAAATCCTTATTTTTAGCCACAATATCTATTTCACCCCAAGGCTTTAAATAATTTCTTTGGATTACCTTATAGCCCTGTTTCATGAGAAACCTTGTGACAAGATCCTCCCCCTTATTTCCTATGATTTTCTTGTCAGTAGCCATATGTTTCACATGAAACATTATTACGAGACTATTTTAAGGATATGGCTATATACGGCCACTTTACGACACAAAGCTATAGGACAATCAATGTCTTTTATACACATGTCCCCAAGGTTATCCACAAGATTATTTATCTTTTTGTAATTCATTGTGTAGTTTTGCCTATGTATAGCCGTTTTTTATATTTTAGGATTTTAATGTTCTTTTCGTATGGGACACCAATCGGACAACAGGAAATTCTTTCTTCGGTGCGGTCAGGGAGAATCGGACTCCCATCTCGTCCTTGGCAAGGACGCGTTCTACCACTAAACCATGACCGCGCTTGAAAGATTATATCTTAAACACAAAAAAACAGAAATTATTTCGGGCCAGGCAGAATCGAACTGCCGCCACACCCACCCCATGGGCGTAGACTACCACTATCCGATGGCCCGTTCTGGTGCACCCTGGCCAAGACTCGGTCACAAATAATCCGGCTGAAGCTGGATTTTCGCGACCCCGCCTCGCTGTTGCTTTGCAACATGCTCCGGCTTTCGAGTCCTGATGAAAACAAAGAAGTTTGTTTTCTCCAGTTGCTAGTGCACCCGGCAGGACTCGAACCCACAACAACAGTTCCGAAGACTGCTGTGATATCCATTTCACCACGGGTGCAAGCGAGAGGTAAAGCACAAGGTTCATCTTTGTATTTTACCCGAGCGATGTGTCCGTACGGTTTCGTACGGGTGCATGTTGTGTGACGGCAAACACCAAATACACATCATTCATTAGCCATGATACTTTAACTTGGTCTTAATATGAAACATAAATAATGAGATAAGGCTGGTTTATGATATTGTATAGCCTTACTACGGGCCGTAGTATATCGGTAGTATATATGCTTTGGGAGCATAAGGGCTGGGTTCGATTCCCAGCGGCCCGAATTCGGGGTGTAGTACAGTGGCAGTATACACGCTTCGGGTGCGTGAGATCCGAGTTCGATTCTCGGCACCCCGACCTTAATAATTATATGTTTATCCGTACCAAAGAAGATTTTATCTGCGAGCATTGTGGTTTTGCCGTGAAAGGTAATGGATATACCAATCACTGCCCAAAATGTTTGTGGTCGAAACATGTAGACATTCATCCCGGTGATAGGGAAGAAGTGTGCAGAGGAATGATGAAACCTGTTTCTATTGAAACCAAAGGGGGAATATCATCCAGAGTAGTGCATAAATGTGAGGCTTGTGGTTTTGAAAGACCGGCGCCCATTCTCACAATAGATGATCAGGACGAGGTGCAGAAAATTTCTCAGTAGATATAATCTGAACAAATGGAGGATTTTAAAGACCCAATAATGCCACCCGAAGGCCATGAAGCAGGTGGAAGATATGAATCCTCAGATATAGACATTGAAAAATTTCATGAATATTTGGGCTCCACTTTGTTTGAAAATAGGGAAGCCATAAGAGATGTTTTGACGGGAGAGTACAAAATGACCGAAAGGGAAGACGCAGATCTTTTAAAGGCAAACATGACCAGAGTTTTCAAAATATCTGAACTAGGCAAGGAAGGTTATTTTGGAACTCCACTTTCCGGTAGAGAGCCACAGGCGGTTTTACGAACAAGAATGAAGACAGGAGACGGGGGTGTTTTTGATTTAACTATCTTTAAAATATTTAATAGAAACGATTACTTCAGATACGAGTACGTTTTAACACCAGTTGAAGAGTTGGACGAGGCAATATAGTATTCTTTATCTAAGCGGGATTAGTTTAATGGTAGAATAACAGTTTTCCAAACTGTGGGCGGGAGTTCGATTCTCCCATCCCGCACCAACTCAAAGAAAAAATTCAGACCCTTAGTTTGATTTTTCTTTGTGTTTTGCGAGGGTAGAAGCCAACTTCTTGGCTTCGTGGGAGAATCGAACAGGTTCTTCCATATTTTCGAGAATCTTTGATTCGAGAAAATGGAAAACCTGCACTGCTCCTGTAAGGAGAGATTCTCCCATCCCGCACACTTCGACTCACTTCGTTCGTTCAAACTAGCTTCTTGCCAGAGTTTTTTGTATCTGTAGACTGGTATTAACATGAAAGTACAAATTTTCGCTCTCGTATTATTTTTATTACCAAGTATTGTTTTTGCCGATTCAAGTTTTTTTAATTGGCTTAATAATTTAAAAGTAATTCCAAATGTAAGGAGTGTGGAAATAAGAAAAGCCCCACAGAAACCAGCGAAGCCAGTAGAAGAAAAAGTTTTGTATGGAGAGCTAACGCCTCTAGCGACCTCGACCACCGCCACATCTACTAGCGCCACCTCAACGATTAGTGCAATCAAACAAATTATTTCTTCGGTTAAAGATGACGTATACAAAAGTGATCAAGGCCTGCTAAAGGCCGAAAATGAATCATTAAAGAGGACTATTTCTTCTCTTCAAACAAAGATATCAAGTCTAAATTCTCAAATAGCCAACTTCGAGTCCTCCTGTCTTACAAAAATTGAAGATATAAAGGAAAAAACGTCCCCCAAAGCATTAGCTAGAGTAAAGGAAATAGAATGGCTAATAATGGGCGTTTTGGACAATAACTACAGGAATAAAATAGACGCGGAAGGGAATAGGACACCAGAAAAGGTAGTGAATTCGGCTTTTTTCAGAAGTTTAGCAGCCAAAGATTTTATAGCGATGCTTAAAGAATATGATGAACTTACTGGAAGCTCTTACTATCTGATGTTTAAAAACTTTACACTCACTCCACCATCTTCCGAAAATAAAGTGTTTGATGATCTCTATTATTTATTTCTGAACAATAGAAAGTTTCCAAGATAGCGGACAAACAAAAACCCGCCAATAAGAGGCGGGTTTTTGTTTGGAAAGCGGATTTTTTTATTTCACCGCATCCTTCAAAGCTTTTGCAGCTCTAAATTTCGGTACGCGCATTGCTGGCACTGAAATAGTTGCGCCCGTTCTAGGATTGCGAGCTTGGCGAGCGGCTCTGGTTTTCGTTGAGAAAATACCAAGTCCTGCGATAGAAACTTCGCCACCTTTTTTCAATGTGTTAACAATGCAATCGATCATAGTTTCAACAGCTTGTTCGGAAGCAACTTTTGTTCCTCCGATTTTTGTGTGAACTTGATCAACAATTCCTGCCTTATTCATCATTTTGGAATTGAAATTATTTCTAATAAACGACCCGCTTTCCTTACTCCGCCGAGGCGGAATCAAAGGTACTCTAATTATAGACCCGTGCAAAAAGAGCGCAAGCAAGCCATATTTTTAGTGCACAGCTTGACTTTTTTGTAAACAATTTGTGTATTTTCCCAAATTTAAGCATAGCAACAGCTATTTCAGACACTCACGGGTGATGTTTTGTGTTTTACTTATGCGCGTTCGCTGGAATAATTTTCGGAGCGTCTTTTATCGGGCAAATTCTGTAATCCGCGTCTCTCTTATTACTGTTATTTTTATTTCACCCGGATATTTAAGTTCCTTTTCTATCTTCAGGGCGATATTTCTAGCCAATTCTTTGGCGTCTATATCAGAAATTTCTTCAGGAGATACAAAAATTCGTATTTCGCGACCTGCTTGTAGTGCGTAAGCCTTTTCTACACCCTTAAATTCTTGAGCAATAGCTTCCAAGTCCTTCAGACGCTTCACATAATTTTCAGCCGTGTCTCTTCTTGCTCCCGGTCTCCCACCAGATATTTGGTCTGCTACCTGCACTATTACGGACTCCACAGTTTCATATGGATATTCGCCATGATGTGCTTGCATAGCTTTTACCACCTCTTCGCTTACTCCAAATTTCTGTAAAATTCTTCTCCCTATTTCCACGTGAGTTCCTTGTACCTCGTGGTCCAAAGCTTTTCCAATGTCGTGAAGCAAGGCACCAGTTTTTGCTACATTTTCGTCAGCACCGAGCTCTTCAGCAAGCATTCTTGCGATATGCGCCATCTCGATAGAATGTTGTAAGACATTTTGTCCGTAACTAGTACGGAAATGAAGACGTCCCAACACTGCGAGCACTCTTTGGTCCATATTAAAGACGCCACACTCGTATGCTGCTTCCTCGCCTTTTTGTTTAATTATTTTTTGTATCTCTTCTTTTGCTGTCGCAACCATTTCTTCTATGCGTGCTGGCTGTATACGGCCGTCTTTTATAAGTTCTTCTAATGCTACTCTTGCAATTTGTCTTCTCACGGGGTCGAAAGAGGATAGGGTAATGGTGCCGGGGGTGTCGTCTATTATTACCTCAACACCCGTTGCTCTTTCAAAAGTTTTTATATTTCTACCTTCCTTTCCGATAATTTTCCCTTTTATTTCTTCAGAGGGAATTGGGACTGAAGTGGTCATAAGTTCTGCCGGTACATCTGTAGCCAAGCGCTGTATGGTGGTAGCCAAAATATCTCTGGCTCGGGACTTTATTTGCTCTTCACCATCCATTTCTATTTTTCTAATACGTGTTTGGACATCATCTTCCGCATTTTTTTCTGCAATTTTTAAAATCTCAGCTTTCGCCTCTTCTTTTGAGAGTCCAGAAATTTTTTGTAGCTTCTCTTGTCTTTCTTGAAGCAAAACATCGGCTTTTTTCTTCAAATTTTCTGTTTCATCAGCCGTTTCCTTCACAGATTCTATTTCCGCATCCAAATCGAGCTGGCGTTTATCCAAAAATTCTTCACGCTTCAAAAGACGCTCTTCTAATTTAAGCGTTTTTTCTTCTTTTTCTTTTATTTCTTTTCTCGCAGTTTCTAAAATCTCTTCAGCTGTTTGTTCTGCCTCTGCTTTTACACGAGATGCCTCTTCTTGGGCCTCAAGCATTTTTTGCTTGATATCAAGCTCCATTGAGCCACGACGACCAAGAGAGATAATCCATCTCAAAAAATAACCAAATGCAATACCAGCCGCAGCAGAAAGTGCTACAGCGAGAAGTACTAATCGTAATGACATAATTTAATTTTTAGGGGATTTTCGGGATTAACTTCCGGTACTTTCGTTCTGATTTTCAGCTTTTTAAGGGCACATCTGTACATTACTCCGACGCTAATTTAATGTCAAATAAACCATTGACTTTATTAGAGTCTAGTTGCATTATGCAAAAGCTGTTCTTTTAAAGATTCATGAGAGGTGGGCAAATGCCCCGCATTTCGTGCGTCATTGCTGAGGATTGCTAGCTATGGCTAAGCCGTCTGATTTCAGCGCCACTTTGATGGCGCAACTCGCGATAGCACTCGCGAAAGAAGGGGTGGAACCAGTTGATATTGATGTTCTCTGTGCAAGGAAGAATGTCCTCCGGACTATTCCCCAGCTTGCTCGTGGCGAAGCAGAGGTTGTGACGAAGCGTATTCTTGCCCACCTTGGTGTTGTGAAGCTGGATGCTCAGCCGAAGTTCGTCGTCTCCGACAACTTCAAGCTGGACACAAACAACTTCGCCATCGTCAAGATTGGCTACATCCCGGTAGACTTCTTCATATTGTTTAATAACCTCGTGGAGGATGAAGCCCCGAAGGCCGAACTCAAGTGTCATAGGCTCGAGGAAAGCTCTCGAGCTGACAGGCTCTTCAACGAGCTTGGCAACAGCACAGAAGTAAAGCTCTCCCAAATCTTCGCCCTCATGCGAAAGCAATCTAGGGGACCACAGAGCAAAGGTGTTGCCCTTCTTACCAATGGCCATATGAACATATTCAAAGTTCGTAATACCAAAGGTGAGCTGTGTGTCGTCAGTGTGCGCTGGAATAATGGCTACAATTGCTGGGACGTGTACGCGCACTCACTCAACGATCCATTGGTTTGGGCTGCTAACAGCCGCGTTTTCTCGCAATAGGCCTTTTGTCATCGGCCGTAGGCCGATGATATTTTGCAAACGGACGCTCCTTCAGGAGTGTCCGTTTTTCTTTTTAGTTTTGTATTTAGAGCGAGGTTTTGCTATTTCAGACACTCACGAGGATATTTCAAAATAGTTTTAGGGAAATAGAAAAACACCAGCTGTCTGAGCCGAGTATACGGCGAGTTCTGGTGTTTTTCGTCATTGAACTTAACTATTTTGAAATTTTAAGACGAGTGGCGGTTGGGTCTGAAATAGCAAAACCGAGCGACTTTATTTGTTTTTACCAGAAAAAACCTTGTCTATTATTCCGTATTTAACCCCTTCCTCGGCATCCATAAAGAAATCCCTATCTACATCTTTTTCTATTTTTGATAGAGGCTGGCCAGTATTTTTTGAAAGGATTTTATTCATTGTCTCTCGATTTTTCACAATGCGCTTTGCGCTTATTTCAATATCTGACGCTTGTCCTTCTGCCCCACCAAGAGGTTGATGAATCATTATTTCCGCATTTGTTAAAGCAAATCTTTTTCCTTTTGCTCCAGCTGATAAAATTATTGCTCCCATTGATGCTGCAATACCAACTGCCACCGTAGATACGTTTGGTTTTATGTGATTCATTGTGTCTAAAATAGCGAGCCCCGCTGTTACAGAGCCTCCAGGAGAATTTATGTATAGAGAAATATCTTTTTTAGGATCTTCTGATTCCAAAAACAATAATTGGGCAATTATAAGATTGGCAACATGGTCGTCTATTGGGCCACCAAGAAAAATAATTCTTTCTTTTAAAAGTCGTGAATAAATATCGTAGGCGCGCTCTCCTTGAGGCACCTTCTCAATGACGGTTGGTATAAGCATGGCAGTATCCTATATAAAATTTTTACTATCTTCAAGCTTGAAGCTTTAAGCCCAAAGCTTTAAGCTTCCCATATGCGTTACCACAGATTTTTTGTTTCAGACTCTCTATCTCAAGCCAAACAAATAATAATCCGAGACAAGGAGATTATTCACCAAATAAGGAATGTTTTGCGTATGACCGTGGGTGGGCAAATAGTACTTCTGGACGGCTCTGGGCGTGAATACACGGTATTCATTACACACATAGATGGCAAGGGGATTCACTGCGACATACTAAAGTCAGTAAAAAGCTCTACACTGCCAAGAAGGGAAGTAACTCTGGCATTTGCTCTAATCAAGAAAAATAACATTGAGTGGATTTTGCAAAAGGGTACTGAGCTAGGTGTTTCGAGATTTCTGCCGTTTGTAGCCGACAGGTCAGAAAAAAAAGGATTTAATAGAGAAAGGGCACTAGCTATTGTAAAAGAAGCGACAGAGCAGTCCCAAAGAGCAAGTGTGCCCACCGTACGTGAGCCGGTAACTTTTGAGGAAATATTTATAGAAAATAAAGATTCAGAAATTTTTTTGTTTCACCCGAAAGGGGATGAAATTTCTTACGAAACACGAGCGGAGGAGTCTCCCGTTTGTCTAATAGTGGGCCCTGAAGGCGGTTTCACCGACCAAGAAGTATTTTTTGCAAAGAAAAATGGTGCACACATTGCCTCACTTGGTGGGGGAGTATTGCGCGCAGAAACTGCAGCGGTTGTTGTTTCTTCAATGTTTCTTATTTAAATCAAATTGACTTATTTTTATAAGCGCGTTTAATGGCCCGCAGACCACTGAAAACCAAAAGGGGGATATGTGCCTGATACGCTGAGCAGAGTTCTTGATGTACTAGAGCGTGAGCTAGATATCGAAAGGGACAAGATTGGCCAAGACAACCGTTTCGGTGATGAGATAGAGGCAGACAGCCTAGACATCGTTCAAGTTGTCATGGGGCTTGAGGCAGAATTCGACATTGAAATTCCTGATGTCGATGCCGAGAAGCTTACTACCGTGCACAAGATTGTTGATTACGTTGATACATACAACGTAATGGACATGAGGGCACGGAGGACGGCTGATACCCTCGAGAGATGGGGATGAGTCCACAACCCGCGCATAAGCGCGGGTTTGTTTTTATTTAATATTTTCTAGAAAATCAAAAACCAACCTATTGATAAAGACATTTCTGACATATTCTTCAGCGCGTATTGGATCGGCGCCCGTGTGAACTTTCATTATTTTTTCTACTTCAGTTTTTACTTCTTCCGCATTGGGTTCCAGTTTTTCTGCACGAGCAATTTTGGCTATCACTATTTCTAGTTTTACTCTTTTTTCTGCATCAGGGCGTGCCTCTTTTAACACATCTTCTTCTGTTTTCTTGGCATTTCTTAAATATTCATCCCACTTTACTCCGGCGTTTCCTAAATCAAATTTCAATCTTTCAACAAGAGAGCGCGACTCGTCATCTACGAGAATAGATGGTATTTCACCCACAGTTTCGTTTATAAGTTTTTCAGCGATTTGAGACCTGCGCTTGTCTTTTACGCGTAACTGCTTTTCCATTTTTATGTTTTCACGAATATTTTTTTTGAGAATCTCCAGATTTTCAAAATTACCAACCTTTTTGGCAAACTCATCATTTATTTCTGGGTGTTCTTCTTTCTCATTGTCGGAATGCATTATTTGATGCTGTAGATTATGTAAAACAGTATCAACCTCTTCGTCTTTTACAGTGTCGTCCGCTTTTTCTTCCTCTGTTTCACCCGCAATTTTTTTGTAGTCTGGAAGTGTTATATCCGGCATAGTTTCTACTTCTATTTCAAATTCCAAGTCATTTTTCGGTGCGATTTTTGTAATTTTAATTGTTGGTCTCGAGACGGGCATAAATTTTTTGTCAGCAATCATTTCTGGATAGGCATCTGCAATAGCTTTTTCTGCGCCCTCTTCAAGAATGGTGAGTTCTCCCACTTTTTCTATAAACATATCTTTCGGTACCTTGCCTTTCCTAAAGCCTGGGAGCTCCGCTGTTTTTAGCATGTCTTGAAGAGCCAGCTCTGCTTTTGCCTCCAAAATTTTCCAGTCAATAACTGCGGACAGTTTTACCCTCGCCCCGTCTTTTGTAACGTCTATTTTTTTATAAGTTTTTGACATTTGTGAAAAGAGAATACTTTAGTAATAAAGTTTTTGCAAATAAGCAAATAAAAGCACTCTTTTCAGTGAAGTTTTTGGTGTCTTGGAAGCTCGCGAGAGTATCTTGAAATCAGAATTTGTGAAATAGAAAAATAGCAAGTGTCTAAACACTAAAACTCCTACCGTATGGTAGGAGTTTTAGGAAGTTTTGATATTTTTCGTGGATGAAACTTTCTGATTTCAAGATTTGCACTCGAGTGGTAGTTGATTCCAAAACACTAAAGACTGAGCGATTTAGTTTCCCTGCAAGTCTGCGTCTATTGCGTTTAGGTCGTCTGTTACTGATACATCTGTAGCACTTAGATCCTCTTCAATATTTTCTATAGTCGCGTTTTGATCTGCGGGGGAGACGGCTGAGTTTTTGCCCCAGAAGTATATACCTCCGAGAACAATGATTGCTATTATGAGGATTATCCCAATGAGAGAACCCATTGAGCCCCCTTCTTGTGGTTCGTTTTGCATCATGGCGTTGTTGTAATTAGGTGTATACATTAATTTTTAAGGAGTTGTCGTGGTGGCTGTGCTGGTGGCTGTAGTGGTAGTAGCTGTACTGCTTGCAGGAGTCGCTACTGGTCCAAGTCCTTTTGCTGCGCCTATTGCACTAGACAGTGCAAGCTTGGCATTTTTCAGGTGGATTTCTATCTCCTTCAGAGCTAATTTTAAGCCTTCAAAGCCCTCAGATAATTTTTCTGCTTGAGCTCCATCTGTCCTTAAAGCCGGCAATTTGGCGATGCCATCTTTTGCCATTTTTATGTGATCTCTTGCGCTAGCCAGTGCCGTTTCCACTGCAACTGTGTCTTTACCGTCTTTTTTCAAGACGACAACTCTAGCGTCTAGTCTTGATGCTATTTTTTCGAGATTCTCTACATTCTGATTTAGGCGTTTTATGGTATTTTCTATCTTCTGAACGAGTCTTTCTTCTATTTTCTTTCTTTGTTCTGTCTTCTGCTCTTCTTTTATCTTTTTAAATTCAATTTTCCTTTCCTCTTTTAGTGCTTCGAGCTCTTTTTTATTTGCTTCCATCAATGTCTCGACTTGCTGTTTTTGTTCCTCTCTCAAAATTTCCGCTCGTTGTTTCTGTTCTTCTCTAATGGCCTCCAATTTGGTTTTCGTTGCTTCTCGCGCATTCTCTAAAGTCTTTTTTACCGATTCTGATGTAACAGTATTTGTGTCTTCAGCAAAAACTATAGTTGATGCAGAAAGCGATAAGGCGAGTGCTACTAATAGTGCTATTCTTTTCATTTTATTTATTATTATCTTCTTATAAAGCCAAGCCAGATGCGGGTTGGTACAAAATATTATACTCCGAACATAAAAACCACGCACTAGTGCGTGGTTTTTATGTTCCCGCAATCTTAATTAGTAGCCTTTTGTGGCTGTATCTATGTCTTTTATATCACTTTGTACTGATACGTCCGTAGCGTTTAGGTCGCCTTCCAAGGCAGCGGTTTCGCTTAGTGTGGCTGAGGCAGAATTATCTGCTGGCGTGGTCGTTTTTGTGCCTTTTGTCCAATACCAGATACCGAGTAGCACTATAATTAAAACCACTATGACTGCTAATGTTGTGTTTGTAGAACCCTTTTGTCCTTTCATTTTGTTAAATTATTTTTTAATAAAGCGCCCCCGATTAACTACACCATTATATATCTTATTTTGAGTACTTTTCTAAATAAGCCTTTACTCCCTCTTCAAATATACTTTCAGCCTCAGCCTTGTGCTTGTTGCCGTGTACTACCACCTTTTTGCCCTGCAATTCTTTGTAGGTTTCGAAAAAGTGCCTTATCTCTTTTAGGGTGTGTTTGTTTACATCTCCTATGTCTAGGATATGTTCAAAACGAGGGTCCTCCTTTGGAACAGCAATAAGCTTGTCATCTCCTTCTCCACTATCTAGCACATTCATAACGCCGACAGGCCTTACTTTTACCAAAACCCCAGGTGCAAAAGCATAAGTGGAGATAATAACCACATCCACAGGGTCACCATCATGCCAAAGTGTTCTAGGCACAAAACCATAATCAAAAGGGTAATCTTGCCCAGTATGCATTACGCGGTCTAGCGCAATAAGGCCTGTTTTTTTGTCTATTTCGTATTTATTTTTTGAACCTTTAGGAATTTCTACGATTACATTTATTGCATCTTTCTCCCCTGGTTCTATTTCATGCCAAAGATTCATCTCGTTAGAAGTTATCTAATAATATTTTAATAATGAATTATGCTTCAAATTTTGTATCTTCAGAAGAAACATCTGCAGGTTCTGCTTCTTTTACTACGATATCTGATTTTTTATCACCACTCTCAGCGTGTGCTAGCTCAACGCCTCTCATAGACTTGATGTCTATTTTCCAGCCAGTTAGTTTTGCGGCCAATCTTACATTTTGTCCACCACGTCCTATCGCTAGAGACTGCTGATCTTCAGAGACCTCTACTACTGCTTGCTGGTTTGGTTCATCTATATCTACGCTCATCACTTTTGCGGGTGATAGGGAATCCTCTATGAATGTCTTAGGGTCTGCCGACCACTCTATAATATCTATCTTTTCACCACCGAGCTCTGACATAACAGTAGAAACACGCACACCACGCTGTCCTACCAAAGACCCCACTGGGTCTATGTGTGTATCATCAGAAAACACCGCTATTTTTGTACGAGAACCGGCTTCTCTTGCAACAGATTTTATTTGTACAGTGCCGGACGATACTTCTGGAGACTCTAGTTTGAATAATTCTTCTACAAATTTTGGATGAGCGCGAGACAATCTTAAAAATACTCCGCGAGGCGACTCCTCTACTTTGTAAAGATAAGCGCGAACCCTCTCTCCTTGAGTGAAATGCTCTCCCGGGATTCTTTCATCGTATGAAAGCAAGCCTGTTGCTCGTCCTAAGTCTACGAATATATTTCCTCTCTCTATTCTTTGCACGGATCCAGTAATAATCTGACCTTCTCTTTTGCCAAACTCGCCAACCACAGATGTTTTTTCGGCTTCGCGAATTTTCTGCATTATTACCTGCTTGGCGGTTTGAGAAGCGATTCTTCCGAAATCAGCTTTTGCTTCAAGGGGGAAGACTATCTCACCATCTACCTCGGAATCCTTTTTTATAAGACGGGCATCTTCCAAAAGAATGTGAGCCTCATTATTGAAAAGAAGCTTTATAGACTCTGGGTCGTTTTCGCGAATCTCTTTTAGCTCTTCTTCTGTCATTACCACTCTTGAGTCATCAACAATAGTTTTCACCTGAAAAAAATCTACCTTTCCAGTAGCCACGTCGAATTTGGCGCGTACTATTTGGCCACGCTTTCCGAATTCTTTTCTATAAGCAGTAGCAAGGGCGGCCTCTATTGCTTCATAAACTCTCTCTCGAGGAATCCCTCGAGTTTCCTCGAGTTCTCCTAATACTGAATTGATGACTTTTAGATCAAACATATTTTTATTGCTTTTCTTACGAAGAACGGCCCGCCCTTTCGGGCGAACCGCTCTCTAATAATGTAACTATTATACACCTGCGCACTATTTTGTCAACTAATTCGTGTGAGCACATGTCAGATTAAATACCGGTCTATTTTTGGCCCGATCTAGTTTGATTCCAACACCTGATTTCAACCTAGCTGTTTTATAATTGACACTCCACTTTACTTAAGTAAAGTGGAGTGTACAAATATGGGACAGGATGAAAAAGACGTAGTCGAATATACAGAAAGAGCCTCGGGGCCTACTAGTATTGTTTTAGTAGGAGTACACGGGGATGAGCCGTGTGGTATTAAGGCTTTGGAGAAAATATTGCCTACACTTGTTGTTGATAAGGGCAAAGTAATCTTTATCGTTGGGAACCCAAAGGCCGTCAAAAAACAGAAGCGTTTTATCGGTAGCAATTTAAACCGCATGTTCAAGCCGAGCTTCCTGCTATCAAAAACTGATAAAAAAAGTTATGAGTATAAGCGCGCCAATCTTTTAAAGGCCTACTTTAAAAAGGCAGATGTTCTACTCGATGTTCACTCGAGCCATACTAAAGGTAGCGAGCCGTTTGCTATTTGTGAAGCAAATGCAAAAAACATATGTAAACTTCTGCCAGTCAAATTAGTTGTCTCTGGCTTTGATGCTATTCAGCCCGGTGGCACTGATTACTATATGAATAAAATTGGCAAAGTAGGTATCTGTGTCGAATGTGGTTACTCGCATAGCTTTACAGCAGAAAAAAATGCAAAAACAATCATCAAGACCTTTCTTGTGGCTCGTGGGCACATCAAAGGTAAAAGTAGTCCTCAAAAACAATCGCAGATATATGTAAATAAACTTTACATTACAAAAAACAATTTTAAGCTCACGAAAAAATTTAAAGATTTTGAAAAGATTTATGCGGGGCAAACAATTGGCATTGATGGAAAAAAAGAAATAAAAACAGAAACAGACAGCATAATTTTATTTGCCAGAAATCGTGATAGCAAGAACGAAGAGGCGTTTATACTTGGGAAATAAGTAAGGGGCCCCACACACGTGGAGCCCCCAGAGACAGCTTAGTCGTTAGTGCATACTGACCTCCTTTTTGTGTAAGGCCAAAAAGGCCCCCTCTTCACGTGAAGAGGGGGGCGGTGTTATATATTTGAAATATCACACCATTCCTCTCTTCGCGTGTGTCGTTCTGTGAGGTTGGTGTAGCTTCTCTAATGCAAGCTTGTAACCCCCCTTGCCGTTTTTAAGCCAGTGGGAAACCCGTGCGATGGTTCTTGAGCTAAAGCCTGTCTGTTCTTCAATAGCGGAATATTGTACCCCTTTGGACAATAGGCTTGCCGTTTCTAGGCGTTTGGCAAATTCGTCTATTTCTTTTAGCGTAAGAAGGTCACGTAGAAAGCTCTCAACCTCGTTCTGATTTTCTAGATTTAAAATTGCCTTGACCAATCTTTTCTTTTCATTATTATTCCAATCCATACAATCCACTTTACTTAAGTAAAGTGGATTGTCAATAGACATGGGGGTGGTGTGTCTATATATGGAGGGCATTTCGAAAATATTTGAGAGTTTTTCAAATTGGGCGACTCGCCCAAGTGTATTTTAGGTTTTTTGTTATACTCATATATATGTCAAAACTAGATACAACGCCATACAAAGGAGTGAGGGATTTTTATCCTGAGGATTTGCGTATTAGAAAATGGCTTTTTTCTGTGTGGCGTAACGTGGCAGAGAAATATGGATACGTTGAGTATGATGCTTCGATTTTGGAGTACGCAGATTTATACAAAGCAAAATCGGGAGACGAAATAGTAAATGAGCAGACATATACATTTAAGGACAGAGGAGACAGGGAAGTCACTTTGCGTCCTGAAATGACACCTACAGTTGCGAGAATGGTTGCTCAAAAAAAACGTGAGCTTGGTTTTCCTCTGCGTTGGTACTCAATACCCAATCTTTTTAGATACGAGAACCCTCAAAAGGGTAGACTACGTGAGCACTTCCAGCTAAATGTTGATATTTTTGGAGACAAAACGGTAAATGCGGATGTTGAAATTATTTCTATCGCTTACGAAATAATGAAAGCAATGGGGGCGGATGATTCCCAGTTTGAAATTAGAATGAACAATTATGCTGGTGGACAAAGCTCAGATTTTAAAACGGTAATTGAAATGCTTGGCCAGGTAGGAATTACAAATACATTGTTTGATGAAAACTTGAGAAGGGGACAAGCTTATTACACCGGAATAGTATTTGAAATTTTTGATACAAGCGGAGAAAACAAGAGGTCTATTTTTGGTGGTGGAAGGTACGACAATCTTTTAGACATTTTTGGAGAAGAGAAGGTTCCAGCGGTAGGTTTTGGTATGGGAGATGTTACGGCGAGAGATTTTTTAGAGACACACAAATTGGTGCCGGAGCTGAGGTCAGAAACAGATGTGGTGCTTCTTTCTATGAAAAATGTAGATGTTTCTGAGGTTGCTAAAGCGATGCGGGTATCCAGAATAAATGTAGCCGTAGATGCGACTGAAAAAGATATTCCTGATAAAAAAAGAAATGCTGAGAAAAACAGTGTGCCTTTTTATATTGTGATTGGTGAAAACGAATTGGAGACCGGACAATTCACTCTAAAAAACATTTTTAATAAAGGAGAAGATTTTTCTGGAACTATAGAAGAAATAATAAACAGATTGAAATAAAACAAAAAACAAAAGGCGCATGGCTGGGATGCCATGCGCCTTGTACTTATAACTTCAATTATTGCTTTACGGAAGCCTCGTCACTTTCTCGGCCGGAAGCCCCAGCATGAGCTCGCGCTCACCCTGATGGCTTTCCATAACCGACAGCTTGGTCCCGTACTTGCGCTCAAGATCACGAGCTTTGTACATCACACGGATGTACGCGACGTCGTATGAGCTTGGTAGGCCGGGGGTGAAGGGGTTATTGCCACGGTCAATTCCGTCGCAATAATTGCCCTGCAAACTCCTCCACCCACATCCATGGCCGAAGCCAAAGGCGTGAATGAGTTCGTGACGTAGTGTACCCAAAAGGTATGCTGTCCCCTTAAGCACTACCACGCCATGCCCCAGATTGCCATTGCCGAGGTAACTTACGCCCCCAAGTCCAGCGATGGTGTCGGAGACGGTAGTGAGCATGTATACATCTACTCCCAGCAAGTCGGTAATTTCGTTCCGCGGAGCGGGACGAAGCATGTCTAGCCCGACATACTGTTCGAGGATGTCTATGCTCAGAGATGCCGTCACTGAATCGGCCCCGGCAATTGGAATATTGCCGAGATCGTTTCGAAAAGCCATCGGTACAGGAAGCACTGGGTGGCTTGCCACGACGTACTGCCACACGCCACTAACCAAATGTCTTCCGTAGAAAGATGACCCGTCGCTTCCAGCAATGTACGCCTTGTTGAGGTCCATGGGGGCCACGGTTCCGGCATACACACCGTTCGGGATGGTTACAGAGAGCGGAATCATGATGAAGACAATATCCTTCGTCAGATCCGCTTTCAGCACCACTCCCTTCATGGGGTGGTAAATCCGATTGCTCGGATCTACTCCATCCACCACGAAGGCTACAGAGTCTTCGTTCACAAGGCCAGTGGTAATCTCGAAACTGCCGTTGCTTTCCGCAAGGGCACTTGCCGAGATCTGTCCTTTCGAAAAGCTCACGCGCACTCCCTTGGGGGGGAGTTCGTTTTGAGCCAAATCAAGGACAACCACCTTACCGGTAATGCTTGTCTTCGTGGCCGTGAAGCCCACGCAGACGTTTCCAGTCTTTTCCTGACCGGTCACGTACACGCATACGGTATGTGTACCGGGCTGAACGCTCATAACAACACTCATACCGTTACCGATAGAAGTGCCATCGAGCATCCAGGAGAACTTTCCCGAGTCCGTGATATTGCCAATCTTGGAAGAAATGGCAGTCGCGGAGATAGAAATGTTCCCGGCCGGTACGCTGGTGCCGTTCACAAGCCCGCTAATCGCTGGCGTTACCACCTCCGTCGGAGTGCAGTTTATGGTGCAACTCGGCGGAGCAACTGGTTCGGTGCCACAGGCACCGATGATCGCCGTGCAGGCGATCACAAGGATCGAAGCAAAGCGACGCATGGTTGGTGCCTCCGGCCCGCAAGGGCTCTAATTGAAGTTGTTAATGAGCGGTAATGGCACGGACGTGCCACTCTGTCAATACTATACACCCTATAACATGATTTGTCAAGTCGTAAATTGGTCTAAATTAGTCGCCCTGTGGATAGGTTTTTTGTGGCTTGTTTTATGGGTTAAAATGGATTTAGTTACTAATTTAGAACCTTTATAATATGCCCCCAAATAATCAACCCCAAAACCAATTTTCGCAGTTCCCGCCTAAATTTACTCCGCCCGTAATGCAAAATGGCCCTGAAGTCGTGCCACCACCACCTCAGTCAATGCCCCCCAAACCTCAGATTCCAAATATTCCTACTATACAAATGAAGCCGCCCTCCATTTCAGATCACAAGGCTTTGAAAATTATCATCGGTGCATTGGTTGTGATATTTATAGCTATAGGGGTATATGTTCTTCTTAACACAAGAGGGGTAGAACAGAAAAAATTCTCCAGTCAAAACGTCATTCTGAAAGACGAGATGAAAGAGATACCTGCAGGTTTTCCCACGGGTCTTTTCATAGATGAAAAAAATATTTCCCAATCAAGCACACTTGATTATCCAGAAAAGAAAGTAACATTACAGTCTGTTACCTTCACTACTTTTGAACAGGCAGAAGAGCTTTATGCTTCTTACGGAAAATATTTAGCAGCAGCGGGGTACACAATGGCAAATCAAAGCAAATCATCAGTAGTAATGAGCTACAAAGCAACAAAAGGGAATGGAGAACTGGAAATTATCTTAATTCCTCAATTGCCGACCACATCAGTCATTATTAATAACGTTATAAGAAAATAATATACAACCATGAAGAAACAAATATTTAGATATGGCTTAGTTGTATTAATGGCTGTAGCAGTGTTTGGTGGAGTACAAGTACCACAGGTTGAGGCCATTGCATGTAGTTTGATGAGTGCCGGAGTGTCCCCGTCTTCAGGGTACATGGGACAGACAGTAACTATTTCTTGGTATGCGCAGGCTTGCGATCATGTGGTAATACAGTTGAACCCCAACAGCGGCTCACCATATTCAGTGACTGGTACAGGGGGAGGCTCGGGGAGCTATTCAAAGGTTTTATCAGGGCCCCCAGAGACCTACACAATTACTGCTATGGGTATTTGTCCCAAGGCTGGTGAAACCGAAGAAGAGCAAAACACCGTAAAGGCCTGTGGTAGCAGAAGTGTTTCAGTCGCCGCTGCCACCCCACCACAACCAGCCACAGTGTCTATAAGCACAGGTAGCTGTCCCGCAAACTCAACATTCTCTGGAACCTTTAGTGGTACCGGCTCACAAACTCTCACATTTACACCAGCAACCGGTGGTACTACAGTAAGTTTGGCAGGCGCTGTCCCCGCAAATTCTGGCTATACATATGGTGGCATGTCGCCGTCATCGCAGGTAGTTTTCCCTGGTGACTCTGATTCGTTTACGATGAATTGCACACAATTAGACCCAGTCCCAACTGTAATTATAAAAGCCAATGGTTCTGATGGGCCAATATCGGTCAATGCCGGCTCATCGGTAACAGTGTCCTGGACCTCTACCAATGCAGATTCGTGCTCTTCACCATGGGGCACACCTTCAGGTAGCCAGCCATATTCACCTACCGTAACCACTACTTACTCTATTACCTGTACTAGTGCTACAGGCCTGACTGCAACAGACAGCGTGACAGTGAACGTTACAGGCTCCGCCACAGTATCGGTATCAGCTAGCTCAAATCCCATAACATCCGGACAGTCGAGCACTCTTACATGGTCCTCCACAAACGCTTCTTCGTGTAGCGCATGGTGGGCACCAAATACAAATACTTCCGGAAGTGTTTCTGTGTCTCCATCTGTTACTACTACTTACTCGATGACTTGCACAGGGAACACTGGCTTTTCTGATGGCACAGGTGGAACTACCATTACAGTAAATCAGCCGACAGGCAATCCACCAGTAGTAACCATTTCAGCAAGCCCTACATCAGGCCTTGCAGGAACAGTTGCGCCCCAACTTACATGGAGCGTTACCAATAGCCCAACTTCGTGTACAGCAAGCGCAAGCCCAGCCAACACGAACTGGTCTGGAGCAAAAGCATCAGCAAGCTCTGGGGTATCTGTAGGTACTTTAAACACAGTTGGTAATCATGGATTTACTCTAGTTTGTTCAAATAATGCTGGGTCAGGATCAGGCACTGCTTATGTAGCAGTAGAGCCGAGCACGGGTATAAGGGTATTTTCAAATCTTTCAGGTGGCTCTTGGACCGTGAGTGGGCCAACTCCTTTTAGTGGGTCGGGTACAGGCGGAGCATGGGTAGCCGTAACTCCTGGCACATACAGTTTGTCCGCGGGGAGTGTGGCTAATTACACTTCTTCTGTGACAGGCACGGATAATACTGGGAACACACTAGTCATAGCTACAGGCAATAGAAAAGACTTCAATATCAGCTACACACCAATAGGAGGTGACTCTTGGGATTATTCCCTTACAAACACAGGCCCTGTTACAACCACACAGGGAGGGGGTTTGTACAATGTGGTGGTAAATAGAAATGTTGTTTCTGGAACACAAGAAGCGGTAACTCTCGCAGTGTCAGGATTACCTACAGGGGTAACAGTGAGCGGAACCACGAATGCCACAGCTACCGCTCCTCAGTCCTCAACTATTACATTCAATGTATCTTCATCTGCTCAAGTGGGCACACATTCTGTAACAGTCACAGGAACCACAGGGGATGGTATTACCAGAACCACTACGGTTTCTTTGGTAGTGAATCCAGCCAACTCTTTGTCTGTATCATGCAGGGCCACTCCGTCACCAGCCGAAGTAGGGAAGCAGGTTGTTTGGACAGCTGACCCGTTAGGGGGAGATGGCAACTACACTTATTCTTGGATTGGGACCAATTTCCCAGCACCAGCACCAAGTGAAAGAACTTACGCGATTATTTATCAAACGACTGGTTCAAAAACCGCACAAGTGACAGTAAGAGACGCGGGCGGAGCTGGAACGACTGTCCAGTGTGCTACCGCACAGCTTCAGGTGAACGCCAAAATAAAACCACAAGAGTTCTAAATTACTAAAATAAACGCTCAAACAAAAATACTCCGCTATATATAGCGGAGTATTTTTGTTATTATCTTTACAAATGCAC
>CAYGCY010000002.1:5709-96434 GCA_964348525.1 uncultured Candidatus Saccharibacteria bacterium | reverse complement strand
CACCCCTTGCGAGACACGATTTTGAGTCGTGCGCGTCTACCATTCCGCCACTCCGGCTTGCTTTGAAAGGATACATTTCTTTTCACAAATTCTCAACACTTTTTGAACTAATTTAAAGCCAATGTTCTTGAGTTATAAGATATAATTTCAGTATGCCTTTTTATCAAGACGCTGTTTTTTGGATTGATGTAGACAAAATAAGACCAAATCCATTTCAGCCTCGCAGAGAATTTTTAGAAGAGGAGCTCCGCTCTCTTTCAGACTCTATTCGTCAATATGGAGTTTTACAAGCACTGGTTGTAACTAGAAAAGAGATACAAAAAGAAGATGGTGGATTAGCCGTCGAATATGAACTAATTTCTGGTGAAAGAAGGTTGCGCGCCTCAAAGCTGGCGGGCCTTTCTCAAGTACCTGCACTCATAAGGACCGGAGACGAAAGCAATTTAGCCAAGCTAGAGCTTGCAATTATTGAAAATATTCAGAGAGAAGATTTAAATCCAGTAGAGAGAGCGAAGGCTTTTGATAGGCTTGCAAAAGAATTTGGATTTAAGCACCAAGAGATTGCTAAAAAAGTTGGCAAGAGCAGGGAATATGTAACCAACACTCTTCGTATTCTTCTTTTGCCTGCAGATATTGTGGACGCCTTGTCTCAAGGGAAAATTTCAGAAGGGCATACCAGACCCCTTATGATGCTCATCGACAGGCCAGAGGAACAGAAAACTCTCTTTAGAGAAATAATGCTCAAAAAAATGACAGTTCGCGAAGCGGAGCGTATAGCACGTTCAATCGCATTTGAACGCGCAAGAAAAAAGGACCTAATGAAAGACCCCGCTCTTGCGGACATGGAAGAAAAACTCCAAGAGGCATTGGGTACTAGGGTTTATATAGAACGCAGAGAAAAGGGTGGAAAGATACTCATAGATTTTTTCTCCTATGAAGATTTGACTGACATCATTTCTCTTTTGAAGCAAGGCAATGCTGGTAAAAATGCCATGCTTAATAGGGCAGACGGTAAGGCAGTGGAAGCTCCAGAAGATGATCGTCCCAAAGAAGAGATAAAACAGGAGGAAAAAGAAGACACATACTCAGTAGAGAATTTTATTGTTTAGCTTTTTGTGAGTTTAGACGAATATGTTTTTTTGCAAAAGTAGTTTTTACAAACTCAATCCATTTTTTGTTGGGGCTAGAGTTCTTTTTTGTAACAATCTCAACAATGTCTCCGTTTTGTAGAGTGGTATCGAGCGCCACCATCTTGCTGTTTACCTTAGCCCCCGTGCATGCATTCCCAACATCTGAATGTATGGCATAAGCAAAGTCTACGGGGGTGGAATCTACTGGTAGGTCCACCACGTCTCCTCTTGGTGTGAACACAAAAATCCTGTGGCTAAAGAAATCGCCCTTTATATCTGCACTCACATCGTCCGCACCTCCGTGATTGTCGTGATACTCTGCCAATTCTTTTACCCAAGTAGGCAGGTCCTTGCTTCTCAACTGGTCTTTTCTTTCTTTTGGTAACAGGCTAGAAACCCATAAGAGCCCAGGAGATTTCTTCTGCGGTCCCTCTTCCTTGTACGAAAGATGCGAAGCTATTCCATATTCTGCTTCCTCGTGCATTTCTCTGGTTTTGATTTGTACTTCCACCATAAAGCCAGATCCAGTAAAGACGGTGGTTTGTAAACTTTTGTATCCATTAGGTTTGGGGCGAGCGATGTAATCATCAATAGACCCCGGCAAAGGAGTCCAAGAAGCGTGCACAGCGCCAAGAGTCCTGTAGCAATCTTCTACGGTCGGAACTATGAGCCTGATAGCTGCCAAGTCATTTATTTGGCGGTTCTTTTTTCTCTGCAGTTTTTTATACAATGAATACAAACCTTTTATTCTGTATTCGCTCAAAATCAGATTTATTTTTTCTTTGGCAAGAGATTTTTTTACGGAATTTAAAAACTCTTCTAGGTCTCTTTGTTCTCTCTTTCCAAGCTTCTCTTTAATATATTTTTCTGTTTCCTCGTATGCTTCTTTATATACAAAAGGAAATGCCAAATCTTCAAGTTCCCTGCTTATTTTTCTTATGCCCAGCCTATATGCAATTGGCGCATATATTTCCAAGGTTTCTTTGGCGATTCTGTCCTGTTTCTCAGGTTTTACATGATACAGGGTGCGCATGTTGTGTAGCCTATCGGCCAGCTTTACCATGAGCACTCTTATGTCCTGAGACATTGCTACGAAAAATTTTCTCAGAGACTCGTTGTGTCTATCCGTACCGTGGTATCTCAACTTTCCTAGTTTCGAGACTCCCTCCACAATAAATGCTACTTCCGTCCCAAATTCTTTCTGAAGTTCTTCAAAGGTAACGCCAGAATCTTCGATTGTGTCGTGAAGAAGCCCTGCAGATATGGTGATAGCCGACGAATTCATTTCGGCCAAAATTTTTGCTGTTTCAAAAAGATGAGTGAAATATGGTTCTCCTGAAAATCTTTTTTGGTTGCTGTGTTTTTCTTTGGCAAATTGGAATGCTTTTTTTATCAAAGCTATGCCATTTGTATCTTGTTCTTGAGTTAGAGCTAGTATTTCCTCTATGTTCATAACTTCACTCTAATATTGTTGCTGTGTATTAGCAAATTAAATATAAAAACTAAAGGCCCGGGGTTTTACTTCCGGACCTTCTTCCCACTTGTTGCTTCAAAGATGAGGCTTGTCACACGATCAAGCTGACTACGGTACTCGTTGGCAAGGACAAAGTTGCCATTGCCTTCCGCCACTTTGATCAGACGGAGAAGCGAGGCCTCCTCTCCAAGCAATCTGTCGGTGGTACTCTTTTTGGATGCCATCAGTAGCTCCTTTTGTTTCTCCCAATACCTTAAGGCCTCTACTTCTTTTTTGCAAATCTTCCTCTGCCCACTTTTTTGGGTTCTTTTAAAATCTCCAGAGCACGGGGGAGAGTGATGTCATAGGGGCTGTCTTTTTTAAGAGATCTGAAATCGCTTTGGTGCACTATGTATGGGCCAAACCTCCCAACACTTGCTGTTATAAAGTCTCCCGTTTCAGGATGTTTGCCAAGTACACGAGGCAGGGATAAATATTTCAAAGCGTCCTCCAAGGTTATTTCTGCAATGTTTTTTTCTTTTGGGATAGATGCACGTTTTGGTTTATTTTTCTTGTCTTTCGGGTCATCTCCTATTTGTACATATGCTCCAAAGCGACCAGTTTTCACAAAAACAGGAAGATTGGTTTCCGGGTCGTTTCCAATTGGCTCGTCTTTCTTTATTTCGTGCCCGTCAATAGTTAGCGCTCCATTACAGTCTGGAAATTTAGAACATGAAAGGAATCTCCCTGCTCTTCCTAGTTTTACTACCATCTGGGAACTACATTTTGGGCATTTAAAATGAGCTTCTGCATTTCCCAAAGTGGTGATTTTTGCAGTAGTTGATTTTTCATTAACCTCTTTAGTAAATGGTTCGTAAAAATCTCTTAAAGTTTTCTCATATTCTCTTGTTCCTTCAGCTATTTCGTCTAGCTCATTTTCCATTTCTGCCGTAAAGGTGTCAGAAATATATTTTCCAAAATTATCTTCCAGAAAAGTAGAGACCACTTCTCCAGTATCTGTGGGTTTCAGAGAGCGGGCTTCTTTTGTTACATATTCACGGTCTATCAGAGTTTTTATTATTGACGCATAAGTAGAGGGTCTGCCGATACCTCTTTTTTCTAGTTCCTTTACCAAGCCTGCTTCTGAATATCTTGGTGGGGGAGTTGTCTCTTTTCTCTCAGAGTTTATTGAAATTGTTTTTAATTGTTCTCCATTTTTTACATGAGGCAATATCACATCTTCTCCTTTTGCTTTTGGGTCAGCCATAAGCCACCCATCTTCGGTCACCCTCGTTCCAACCGCTTTTAATTCCAAATCGTTTTTTGTTCCTACGATTATTGTTGAACGCATTGTTTCTGCATCTTTCATCTGTGAGGCCACGGTGCGATCCCAGATAAGCCTGTACAATTTTTTCTCATCTTCTGCCGTACCTGCGTTTTTCTTTTTGAAATCAGTTGGGCGAATTGCCTCGTGGGCTTCTTGTGCATTTTTTGATTTTGTTTTAAAAGTCCTTATTTGGTGAAATTTTTCTCCCCACTCTTTTTCTACAGCACCTTTTATCATCCCTAGGGCCTGTGAGCTCAAATTGGTAGAGTCTGTACGCATATACGTAATGAGTCCTTTCTCGTAAAGTTTTTGTGCAATGCGCATTGTGTTTGATGGAGACATCCCCAAACGTGTCGAAGCCGCTTGTTGAAGAGTGGATGTAGTAAATGGTGCCCTAGGCGTACGCATCACCTTTGTTTCTTCTACAGATTTTACTTTCCAATCTGCTTTTTCCCCCTCGGTTACAAATTTTTCAGCCTCCTTTTCATCAAGTATTTCAGCAGATTCACATTCAAAGTTTTCTCCGCCAGATGGTTTGTCAGTTTTAAAGATGCCGTGAATTATAAAAAATGGGTGAGACTTGAAGGCTTTTATTTCGCGCTCTTTTTCCACGAGTATTCGAAGGGCGGGAGATTGAACACGGCCCGCAGATAGTCCGTATCGAACTTTTTTCCATATAAGGCCAGACAGGTCGTAGCCCACGAGGCGGTCCAAAACCCTTCTTGCTTCTTGAGCGGTTTTTAGTTTCTCGTCAATTTTTCTAGGGTGCTCTAGTGCTTCCAAAACAGCTTCTTTCGTTATTTCATGAAAAACTATTCTTTTCGGATTTTCTAGTTTTGTTACTTGAGCTATGTGCCAAGCTATGGCTTCGCCTTCACGGTCGGGGTCTGTAGCCAGAAGAACCTCGTCAGCTTTTTTGGCATTTTTCTTTATTTCATCTATTACTTTTTCTTTGCCCTTGGTTATTTCATAGTGCGGAATAAAACCAGCCTGTATATCAATGGCCTTCTTGTTGGATTTAGGAAGGTCTCTTACATGCCCCACAGAGGCAAGCACCTTAAAATCTTCTCCCAAATATTTTTCTATAGTTTTCGCTTTGGATGGCGATTCAACAATTACTAATTTCATTTATGGATAACATTAGTACTACAGATATTTTTTATTTGCAAATCAGGTTTTATTTTTTTAGTTCAATTTGACCCATTTGTTCTATCACGATTCCTTTGAGAGACAGGGAAGAAACCACTGTTAACACAGCGCTCGTGTTCAAAGAAGATTGTTCTATTATTTCATCCATTTCCTTGCCTCCGTCTTTAAGCAAATCTATAATCTCTCTTTCTTCTGGGGACAACAATTCGAAAAGTTTTTCTTGGTTAAGATACGGCGTTTTTTCATCTATCGCCAAACCTAACAGCATATATAAGTCGGCCTTTTCTGTTATTGCTTGTGCGCCATCTCTTAAAAGCCTGTTTGTGCCTTGAGATTGAGGGGAAAATATTGGGCCGGGGATTATCCCCACATCTCTGTTGTATTCGAGAGCTAGGCGCCCAGTAATAAGAGAACCAGATGCATCTTTCGCTTCTATTATAAGAGTGGCATGAGACATCCCTGCCATTATTCTGTTTCTTTTAGGAAAACTTTCTGGACGAGCACGAAAATTATCATCAAACTCAGAAATTAACGCCCCTCCAGACTCAACTATTTCTTTTGCCAGATTTTCATGATTGCGTGGATAAATGACTCTTTCCTCAAGACCCGACCCAGGCACCGCTACTGTATGCAAACCATTTCTCAAAGCAGCTCTATGTGCGGCAGCGTCCACTCCGAGGGCTAAACCAGAAATAATGGAAACCGGCGCCCCGCGGAGCCAGCCGATTGTCGTCTCTAGCACTTCTTTTCCGTACGGGGTCATATCTCTTGAGCCCACAACTGCAAGAAGTTTGTTTTCTTTTGGCGGAGGGGTTCCTGAAATCTTGAGTTTTTGAGGCAAATCAGGAATCTCCTTTAGAAGTGTTGGCCAGTCTTCATAGGGCCAATCACGAATTTCATAACTCATTTATATTTATCTTATCATTTCTGTTATTATGTAGTTCTAAGCCAATACATATGTTAGACATACGTTTTATAAGAGAAAACAAAGAAATAGTTGCTGAAGGAGCAAAGAAAAAACACATAGATATAGATTTAGACAGGCTTTTGGAAGTGGACAATGGAAGAAGGGCCCTTCAGGAATCTATAGACAAAAAACGCGCTAGACAAAATGAAGTTAGTGCGGAGATAGTTAATGTTTCAAGCGAAAAGAAAGAAGAGCTTCTTTCTGAAATGAAAAATTTAAAGGCAGATCTTTTGTTGGAAGAAGAAAAACTAAAGGAAGTAATAAAAGAATGGCAAACTCTTATGCTTCAAGTGCCAAATGTTCCAGATATTTCAGTGCCGAGCGGTTTTTCAGAGAAAGATAATCAGGAGGTAAGGAAGTGGGGGGAAATTCCAAAATTTGATTTTGAACCCAAGAGCCATATGGAACTTATGAAAAATTTGGACATGCTCGATCTCGAGCGCGGAGCAAAGGTTGCAGGCTTTAGGGGGTATTTTCTAAAAGGGGATGGAGCAAGACTCCAGTTTGCTTTGTGGCATTTCACTCACGATTTCTATCAGAGAAAACAAGACTATGTTCCTATGATTGTGCCGTCTCTTGTTAGGAGGGAAGTTTTCATGGGTACAGGATATTTGCCTCAAGGAGAGGAAGATTTATACAAAACACAAGATGGTGAATATCTCTCTGGTACCGCAGAAGTGGCGACAATGGGCTACTACATGAATGAAGTTTTAGATAAAAAAGATTTGCCTAAAAAAATCATTGCGTTTTCTCCTGCTTTTCGTCGTGAAGCGGGAAGTCATGGAAAAGACACAAAAGGAATATTGAGAGTTCATGAGTTTTATAAATTTGAGCAAGTGATTTTGTGCGAAGCCAATCATGAAGAGTCTGTAAAATTTCACGAAGAAATACAGAGAAATAGTGAAGAGCTTACCGAAGCACTTGGGCTTCCTTACCATGTGGTGGCTAATTGTGGCGCGGACATTGGGCTTGGCCAAGTAAAAAAATACGACATAGAAGCATGGTTACCGTCAGAAAATGCCTATAGAGAAACCGGTTCGGCATCCTATTTCCACGATTTTCAAACTCGCCGTTTAAATATTCGCTATAAGGACGATGACGGTAAAATGAAATACGTGCATTCGCTTAATAACACAGCTTTGTCTGGAAGGCCCCTCATAATGATTGTGGAAAATTATCAGCAGGCAGATGGTTCCATTGTTATTCCAGAAGTTTTACGGCCGTATATGGGTGGTCAGGAAAAGATACAAGCTTAAGACAGCTTTTTAAAATAAATGCGAGACAAAGGACCGATTCTTAAATCTCAAAAGATTATTGCGCGTAAAAGGCAGAAATATCTTCGCGCTCTTTATGTATGTTTAGGAATAGTAGTTCTGGTTTTGATTGTGCCTCCGCTGTTTGTGCGTATTCCATGGCTCTCTGTAAAAGAAGTTTATGTGTCTGGAGCAAAAACCGTAGACCAAGAAGAGGTGAAGGAATTCGTAATGAGCAATATGTCAGAAACTTTTTTAAAGGTTTTTCCAAAGAACACTTTTTTGACTGTTGGAAGAAATAGTTTAGAGACAGGTATCTTGGAAAAATTTAGGACAATAGAAAATGTATCATTTGGGGTCAAGATACCAAATACGCTGACGCTAGACATTGAAGAACGAAATCCATTTGCGTTGTGGTGCAACAGTGGGAAGGAATGTCTTTTTGTGGACAAAATGGGTTTTATTTATGCCGATGCTCCAAGTTTCTCCTCTCCTGTCTATGTAGTTTTTAAAAATGATTCATCAGTTAAAAACATAGGGGGCATGGTATCTGATAGGGTTATTTTCGACAGAATAAATGCTTTGTCTAAAGGTTTCTCTCTGTATGGATTAAAAATAAAAGAAATAGCCTTTAATAAAAACGATACCGTAGATTTTATTATGGAACACGGATCTTTATATGTGTCCTTAAAACAAAGTGATTCTTTGACTTTAGAAAATCTCGGCTCTCTTTTTTCTGATCCAAAATTAAGCCTTATAAACAAAAATGGTGGATTGACTGTTTCCTATATAGATCTTCGTTTTGGTAACAAGCTTTTCTATAAGTAAATTTCTAGGTAGAAATTTGCTAAAAATAAATAATTGTTGTTTAACTAAAAAACCTCTTGACGTTTTTTGTGAAGCGTATAGGATGCTTCTCCAGACCAAGTTCATTGGGAATGTATGTGCTAACGGGGACCTAGGGCCTAAAACTCTTCGCGGGGTGAAAGGCAATGAGTCAACGAGTCAAGGCGCAAGCTGAGGATTCGAGGAGTGTGGTCACCTTGTTCAGATGTGTCTCGCGTCCAGGTCAATCTCGAAAGGGAAACAACTTGGGATCACGCAGAAGCATCGGTTCACTAGAGCCCAACCGGCACTAGGACGAACGAGGATAAGGAGTTGCTCTCTACGGGCCGGGACGTTGCGCGAGCGATGCCCCGAACCGCAGAACAACTTATGACACACAACTAGCACATCATGGAGATAAGTTGTCGCAATGGTAGCGGCCTCAAAACCGACCACCAGTGCCACCAAACTTATGCCGAAAAATTGCCCACCTGAAATGGTGAGCGACAATCGACTCCTTCGACGGAACCTTCGAAGGACTAATCGGAATGGGCACCCCCAATCCGACCAACCATGGTGCCGTTTCTCCCAAGAGACGGCGCACAAACCCACCTTCGGTGCTGAGCATCTCGATGACCATCTGGTCACTGGGCTCCCAGCAACCTGAAAACGGCGTTCACTCCATCGCGGGTGAACGCCGTCTTCTTTTATGTTATTTTTTTAACAATGAATTTCTGGAAAAAACTTAAAAAACCTATTTTTGTACTGGCTCCTATGGCGGATGTTACAGATTCGGCATTTAGAAAAATAATTGCTAAATATGGCAAGCCAGATGTTATGTGGACTGAGTTTGTCTCGGCAGATGGTCTGGTGCGTGCCACACCTTTGGGCAAGAAAAAACTTCTAAAAGATTTGGAATATAGCAAAAAGGAAAAACCAATAGTAGCCCAGCTTTTTTCTGCAAATCCAGAACATATGTTTGAAGCTTCCAAACTTGTAAAACGACTTGGCTTTGATGGTTTGGATATAAATATGGGGTGCCCCGATAGGAGTATAGAAAAACAGGGGGCGGGAGCAGCAATGATAAAAAACCCAAAGCTAGCGCGAGAAATAATTCACTCTGCCAAGGCAGGTTTCAAGGGCCCTGTGTCAGTAAAAACTCGCATAGGGTACAACAAAGACGAGATAGAAACGTGGATACCTGAAATACTAAAAGAGGGGGTAGACGCGTTGACTATTCACTTAAGGACTAGAAAAGAAATGAGCAATGTTCCTGCCCAATGGGGGAAAATAAAAAGAATAATTGAACTGAGAAATGAGATTTCTCCGGAAACTCTTATTTTGGGTAATGGTGATGCAAAGGATTTGAAGCACGCGCGTGAGCTCGCAAAAGCGACAGGGGTTGATGGTGTAATGCTAGGACGAGCAATCTTTGGTACGCCCTCTCTATTCTCTAATTCTCACGAATTAGAGAATAGAGATGATCCAAAAGTGGTAAAGAAAATTTTGAAAATTTTAGTAGAGCACACAAAACTATTTGAAAAAGAAATGAAAGGTATAAAGAATTTTTCAATAATGAAAAAGCATTTCAAAGCATATGTTACTGGCTTTGCGGGCGCTCAAGAACTAAGGGGCAAATTAATGCAGACGAATAACGCAAAAGAGGTGGGGGATATTATCTCTTGCTTTTTAAAAGGCACAGTAGGATAATGTCATTCTTCCGCCTCTTCGCCGTATAGGGGACTGGCTGGAAGCGTACTGTCCGGTGCGAGCGTGGCCACGTCGCCACGACCAAAGGGAAGCGCTACGGCGCATGCGTCACCAGGAGACGCGAGGGACCTGAGTCCCACATTTCCCGACCAGGCGCCAACACATCTTCAATCAGCAAGTGTTGGCGCCTTTCCTTTTATAAAAAAACAAACAAAAAACAACGCAGAAGTGCCTCGTCACGGAGAGATAAACCCCGCTCCTAAACGAGGCACTTCTGCTTTGTTAAAATAATAAGAAATATCTCATTACGGAGAGATATACCGCGCTCCTAAGCGAGGTTTCTGTCTTTGTGTAAATATATTGCCGGATTAATTTTGAGGAGTATTATTTGTGATGGTTCACGGACTTTCGTCCAAGTGAACGAAACCCACTCAAGGAGGTGTATGTGATCCTCGTCGTTGGTGTCCGCTCGTTCACTCGGAAAGGCTGGAAGACTCCGAGGGGAGAGTAGGACCTGAAGAATGGCGGAGGCGGGAATCTCCGCGATGATATCAAGAAGTAAGATGGAGGATGGGTTGGACCGTGAGTGGCCAAGGGCGTCGCGCAACTGCGCGACGCCCTCACTTTTTATGGTCTTGACATTTTCATAATTAGGAATATAATGATGTGTAGAACTTTGCTGTTTCGTCTTCGCCGGCTTTACAGCAAAGTGGGTGTCCGTAGAAAGCCTAAGGGGCCCGGAAGACCTCGATAAAACTTTCTACGGCACCCGTAATCGGTGTTTGGTAGGAGAGGGCAGGTGTGTTAGTCCCTCTAAGACCGCACGACGGTGCAGAGTCGATTTGGTTTTGTTTCTATGCGCCGTGGGGGCGCCGTGAAGCTTAATCAGACCTTCTGCCAAACATCGAAACGCGCCTCTTCGGGGGCGCGTTTCTTTTATGGACAAATTTGTAAAACTATGGTAATACTAAACGCAGAGGTTCATCTCATCTCCAAGGGGGAGTCATGCGCATCCAAGCGCTAGCCTTTGTTTTGTGTCTCATCGCGGTGGGGTGCAAGAAGGAAGTAAATATCCTTGCGCCCGCAGAGTCCCAGCCGAAAATGCCGGTGCCTGTGGTCGGGGTGTCTTCTGTACAGACGAACATCTCGTCTGCGACACTCAAGCTCGGAGACAGCGTTCGTGTCATTGCGACTGTTGTCCCGACGGTGGCCAGCTCGAATTTCAACGGCTCGGTCTTCTGGTCGTCCTCGAACCCACTCATCGTTACGGTGAATGGTGCGGGGGTGGCGAAAGGGGTCGCTGTCGGCTCTGCCCAAATTCGGGCGAGAGCTGTGGCTGATACCACCAAGTTCGCCACAGTGACAGTTGGTGTGGCGAAGTAGCGGAGCGGTTCGTCCCGCCAAGGCGGGATAGCGGAGAGGAGAAAGGGCGCACCAACCAGCCGGTTGGTGCGCCCTTATTTTTTTTATGCAATAATTTCTCGAATGGAGACCCTCTATAGAAAATATCGCCCAAAAAATTTCAAGGAAGTGTCGGGCCAAGATCACATTGTATCTGTGCTAGAAGCTTCAATAAAAAAAGAAAATATCTCTCATGCCTATCTTTTTTCTGGTTCGCGCGGAACGGGTAAAACATCTATCGCTCGTATTCTGGCGCGAGAAATTGGTACTCACGAAAATGACTTGTATGAAATGGATGCCGCTTCGCAGTCTGGGGTGGACGATATAAGGGCTCTTACTGAAGGTGTAAACACCTTGCCGTTCCAATCAAAATACAAAGTTTACATTTTGGACGAAGCACATATGCTTTCAAAGTCAGCGTGGAATGCACTTCTAAAAACACTAGAAGAACCACCTAAATATGTAATTTTTATTCTTGCCACCACAGAGCTTGAGAAAGTGCCCGAGACTGTAATTTCTAGATGCCAGACATTTCTGTTCAAAAAGCCATCGGAAGCAGTTTTAAAAAGCGTTATTGCTGAAGCGGTAAAAAAAGAAGGAATGAAAATGGATGGAGACGCCGTAGAGCTCATTGCGCTACTCAGCGAAGGCTCTTTTAGAGACGCGTATGGGATACTCCAAAAAGTTTTAACTATCTCTAAAGACAAAAACATAGAAGCGGAAGATGTGGAAAAAGTGACGGGAGCTCCTAGGCATCAAACTGTGAACGAGGTGGTGCTCGCAATTTCAAAAGGGGATTCGCAAAAGGCGCTGGAAGCCATATCGTCTGCCGTTAAATCTGGTACAGAGATAAAAACTTTTTTGAAGCTCCTAATTTACAAAATGAGAGCGGTGCTCCTGCTTCGTTTTGATTCAAAGTCGTCTACTCATTTATCCGACAGGTTTTCAAAAGAGGATTTAGAAATGTTAGGAGAAATAGCCAAAGACAAAACTTCAAAGATAAATGCCGGAAGTCTCCTCGAAATACTAAATTGCTATTCATCAGTCGGGCGTTTTGTGGTCCCAGAGCTTCCTCTAGAGCTTGCTTTGATGAAGATACTTGGAGAAAAGGAATAAAAAAGCTAATCTATAAGGAATTGGGGGATCGTCCCTCAATGGGCGGATTTTAAGAAAGAATATAAACAATTGGGAGATCGTCTAATGGTAGGACAGTGGCCTTTGAAGCCATTAATTGGGGTTCGAATCCCTGTCTCCCAGCATGAACGAAGAAGAAAAAGAAAAAACGAAGTCAAAAGATTTTCATGTTGATAACCTATTAAAGAAAATCAAAAATTTTTTGTCTAGTGACAAACCAGCAGACGTTTTGATTATAAAAGCTCATTTGTTGTGCGAGTATTACATGAATCATATTTTAATTTTAAAAGAAGTATGTTCAGCAAAGGATATTGAATCCCAAAGTTTTTTTCAGAAAGTTGAAAAAATTAAAGGGATTTTAAACTTCCAAGATGAGATTCAAGTCAAAACTTTTCAAAAAATTAGTTTATTAAATAAGCTTAGAAACAAAGTAGGCCACGAACTTACATATAGTCTATCTGAATCAGATGTAGATGCTCTTGGTTACTTAGAAGGAAGGCAATATATCCTAGATAAATATGACGTCGAGACTGACCTTGAGAGATTGAGAGGTATTCTTATCTCAACAGTTGTCGGAATTGCACTAGTTTTAATGACTATGATTAGAAGCACTAAGCGGACTATCATAGACTCAAATAAATCAACTGCCAGTACGCAAAATGAATCTTGAATTTTCTCAAGGGTTTATGGATGAACACAAAGCTAAAATATTGGATTTGTTTTTGACATACCAAATGATCGAAACAATGTTGTTTATGAAGCTTTACCTGCCTGGGATATCTGAAACTGAGGATAGAGGTGACTACTTAGAGGATATTAACAAAAAGTTAAATTCAAAAACATTAGGAAAGCTCAGAAAAGAGTATTTAAGGAAATACCCGAGTGACAACTACAATCTGGCCCTTGATTTGGAAGTTCTTGGGACGCAAAGAAACAGTTTTATGCATTCTCTCTGTATGACAATTGGCTTATGTGATTCAAGGGAGAAGGCTTTTATGCTGGGTGAGTTAATAGTTAATTCTTCATATGAGCATGCTAATAGTGTCCGCGATAAAGTTGTTAATCTAAACTTTTAGTTTTGGTGGTAAAATGTTTTCATGTTAAAAAACCCATTTGCTAATGCATTACTCGCCTCGCTTTATATTGTCGCTGTTGCTCTTGCGCTTCAGAGCTTTCAGACTTTGTCACAAAAGCCAGATACAATTTTTGCCCCAATAACAATGATTAGCCTACTTGTGCTCTCTGTATCCATAATGGGCCTACTATTTGTTTACGCCCCATTAAAAATGTTTCTAGAAAATCAAAAGGAAGAGGCTTTAACCTTCTTTTTAAAAACCATCGGAACATTCGCGTGCCTTGTTGCGGTGTCAGTGGTTTTACTTTTCCTTTTTTAAAAATAGTAAAAACAAATTAGAAACAAGAAAGCCCCGCGAAACCTCGCGGGGCTTTACCGGCTTGACCGGTCTTGGTGGAGCTACTTGAGCGGAAACGGAGAGACGACGAGGCGCGGTTCGCTATACACCACGCCAATCTTGTCACTTCGCGGATCCTTGCAGATGACCCACGACCCCTCTGCCGATGAAGGCGAGAATAGGCCGTTTGGGTCTGCCTGCGGGAGGTTGACATACACCCCGCTGTACGGATGGTACAACTTCTCGGGGTTCGTGAACTGGGTCGCGTACGGGAGTGGGTAGCCGATCGAGTTGCAGAGCTTCTCGCCGATCTGCCCCTGCATCTCACCCGCGAGGTATGTGTACGTCACGAGCCCTTCCTGGTCGCGCATCTCGAGAATGTCTTTCATGAGCTTGCGCTCACGGAAGTTCTTGATGGCCGGCATGCCGATCTGCGAAGTTCCTTCAGCGAGGATCTGCTCCTGTTGCTGTTGCTGGATGGTATCGCTGTTCTTGGGCAGTTCATCGCACGCTCCGAGCATGAGCAGGGAGGCGGCGAGGACGAGCAAGCTGGGGCGGTTCATGGTGGCTCTCCTTTCAGATGGCCGGGGTTGGTTAGCGAGCGAGACCGCGGGAACGCTTGAGCTCCGTGACGAAGACCTTGAGGTCGTTCGGCACGCGCGGATCGTCGAAATCGAAGTCCGCTGAGCGATGCAGGATGATGCCGGCGAGCGCCGCCTTGTGGGCGGTGTCGGCCTTCACGTACTCGAACTGCATGTTCTGCAACTCCTGCACCATGCCCTGGTTGAAAGCCTTCGACTGCTCGAAGACCTCACGGCGAACTGCTTCCCGCTTCGGTGCGAGTACCTTGTACAGGAAGAACTCGTTGCCCTGGGCGAACCAGCCGATGCCGGCGCCGATGACCAGGAAGAACACGACCATCTTGACGATGAACCACGCTGGTGATTTCTCGGCCTGTTCGCCGAGCTGATCAACGTTTCGCATTGTGTAACTCCATGTGAAGAACTCCGTGAATCCTCACGGCGGGGTATTTCCTGCCACAGAGCATAGCATATATAAATTATTTGTCAATATCTAAACAAAAGGCCCGGAGTCGTTACGACTCCGGGCCCGCATGCTGTGGGAGAGGCTAAAACCACTTTCCCCAGTTTTTTGTAACACGCATTTGATACTGCCAGCTTGTGACTCCGGCAGTATTGAGGTACTCGGTGGCAAATTCGAGTTGTCCATTTCGAAATGGATACACGAACCCTCCCTCGAGGCCGACAGTCTCGCTGTCGTCTGCATTGCGTGCATAAGCACCAGTGAAGACGCTTGCCCCACGACTTCCGAGCATGCGCGACACGTTGAGTGCGAGTTGTTCGTCGAGCCTTGGAATGTATGCTGACTCGGATGGGCTTTGAATCGCCGTTGCGTTGAAAACCGTCACAATCTGGTTTTTAACGTATTGGGCCACAAGGCTTCCACCAATGCCTGATGCTCCGTCAGCTGACGCAAATCGCGGAGCGATTGTGAAAGCAATGCTCTTGCCCGCCGGCACACTTTGCCGGATGATCACATCGACCCGCTTTCCGAGAGCGCTCTGCCTCTTGCCGTTGCTCGAAGTGCTTTCGAGCAAGTTTGAAGAGATCGAGACGTCTGTTCTCGTGAATGGAGCAACTGTGATCATGGAGGAGATTGTGTGACTCCTCTCAATCGAGAGCGTTCCGAGTTCGGTCTGCACACAGCCCTTGCAAATTGTTGATGGGCCAAACGTGAAGCTTGTGCCGAAGTTGGAGACACTCGCATTGAGCGGACCTTCGCTGTTCTGTGCACTGAGGTTCCAGGGCATTCCCAGGAACCACACGATCAACATCGTCATTATCCGCATCTCGTCCTCGTTGTGGTGAATGTGTGGTACTTGTTTCTAACAAGAATATAAACATAAATCATCAAAAATGTCAATAAACTAATTTTGGAAACAAGAATTTTAGCTTTTGTAGGTTTAATTATGGCTAGTAGGCTAATTGATTTTTCGGGTTTTTATGTTATTGTCTTGGCACGCCTTCGGGCGCATTTTATATTTATTTATGACTGAGATACGAAACATAGCCATCATTGCTCATGTGGACCACGGCAAAACCACTCTGACTGACGCCATAATGCGCCAGACTGGAATGGTAGAGGAGGGAGTATCTATGGACTCCAATACTTTGGAAAAAGAACGCGGTATCACTATATATTCAAAAAATACATCCGTTTTATATAAAGGAACAAAAATCAATATAGTAGATACCCCAGGTCACGCAGACTTCGGCTCTGAAGTGGAAAGAGTACTTCGCTCCATCGATTCGGTGCTTTTGGTGGTAGACGCGCAAGAAGGGCCTATGCCACAAACTCGCTTTGTTTTGAAAAAATCTTTGGAACTCGGTCTCAAGCCGATAGTGGTAATAAACAAAATAGACAAGCCTGCAGCCGATCCGCACAAAGCAGAGGAATTGGTGCTAGAACTTTTTCTAGAATTGGGGGCTAATGACGAGCAGGCGAATTTTCCTGTTGTATATGCAATAGGTCGCGAAGGAATGGCCAAAAGAAAGTTGGCAGATGAATCAAAAGATTTGACCCCGCTTCTTGATGTCATTCTTGAAAAAGTGCATCCAGCAGGAGACAAAGAACTTTTGAACAAGCCAGCGCGCCTTCAGCCATTTAATTTGGGCTATGACAATTTCTTGGGTCGCTTGGCCATTGCCCGTGTATATGAAGGAGAGCTTCAGACTGGAGCTAGCGTTTTTATAAAAAAAGCTACAGGCGAAAAACGCACAGGTAAAATTACAAAAATATTTACATTTAAAGGCATACAAAAAGAAGAGGAGCAGTCTGCGACGGCGGGAGATATTGTGATGATAGCGGGGCTTCCAGATATAGACATAGGCGAAACCATAACTACAGATGAGAGCGTGGAAGCACTTCCTGCCATTGCTGTGGACGAGCCCACAATTACTTTGAATTTTTTGGTAAACAATTCTCCTTTCGCAGGGCGCGTGGGTAAATTTGTAACGTCTCGCCAGATTAGAGAAAGGCTAGAAAGAGAGCTCGAAGTGAATGTGGGCCTTCGAGTAGATTTTAGTAACGCTGATAGTTTTAAAGTGTCTGGACGTGGAGAACTCCACATAGCAATACTTTTGGAAAATATGCGCCGTGAAGGGTATGAGCTTCAAGTCTCCCAGCCTCACGTGATAATGCATGAAGAAAATGGTGTACAGCTCGAGCCTTTCGAAGAAATAGTAGTAGACACGCCGAGCGAGTATCAAGGAGCGATAATAGAGCGTCTTGGGAAGCGCGCATGTGTGATGCACGATTTGAAAGTTCATGGCAACACAGTGCGAATGATATTCGAAGGACCAACTCGTGGTCTTTTGGGATACAGAAACCAATTTATTATTGAAACGAAAGGTGAGGGGATTTTGTCTTCTCGTTTTATTGGTTTCAAACCACTTGCAGGCGAAATAGTGAAGCGTCCTACTGGCTCTATGATTGCGATGACAGCAGGAAAAGCACTTGGTTTTGCACTGTTCAATTTACAAGACAGAGGTGAGCTTTACATTGGTCCAGGTACTGAAGTGTATGAGGGAATGGTAATCGGCAACACATCTAAAGGTGAAGAAATGCCCGTTAACCCCTGCAAAGGTAAACAGCTTACAAACATGCGAGCTAGTGGCTCTGACGAGGCCATACGTCTTACTCCTCCACACGAAATAACTATTGAAAAAGGGCTAGAGGTAATAACAGACGATGAATATTTAGAAATCACTCCGGTAGATGCGAGAATACGAAAACAATTTTTGACTGAGCTTGATAGAGCAAGAGCAAAAAGAGAAAGCTAAATGTAGAATAGGCATTATATGAATAGCCTAGTCTTAGATATTGGTACCACAAATATAAAGGCCATCATTTTTGATGAGTCGTCGAAAATAATTTCTAGCGCGAGAAAAGAAATATCTAAAAAAACGGAAAACGGTAGATTTGAGCAAGACCCAAAAGAAATTCTCTCTGCCTCAAAAGAAGTTTTAAAAGAAGCGTTTAAAAATAGCAGGTTAAATGTTGAAGATATAAAAGGTATGGGGATGACCGTCCAAAGAGAGACCGTCATTGTATGGAACAAAGACACAGGAGAGCCGGTGTACCCAGCCATTTTATGGGAAGACAATAGGGGAAGCGAAAAGTGTGAAAATTTAAGAGGAGAATATGAAAAAATAGTGAGAGAAAAAACAGGTCTCTTAATGTCGCCCTATTTTTCTGCTTCCAAACTCTCTTGGATACTTGAAAATATAAATACGGACGAAAATTTGTTGTGGGGGACAGTAGACACTTGGGTTATGTGGAATTTGTTAAGTGAACAGCCTTATGCTACTGACTATACAAACGCTTCACGAACTATGCTTTTCAATATTAGAGATTTGTCTTGGGATAAAGAACTGTTTGATGTGTGGAAAATAAAAATAAAAAATACTCCGGAAGCAAAACCGTCTTTATCTAAATTTGGGACTCTCGATAGTTCGATTCTTGGGGAGTCTGTGCCACTTGTTGCAGTTAGTGGAGACCAGCAAGCGAGTATGTATGGCGCATTAAGACAAGGAATTGATACAAAAATAACTTTTGGTACGGGCACTTTCTTAATGCAACACCTTAAGAGTGGCTTTGAAGTTAAAGATAATTTTTTTACCACGCTTCTGCCCACAAAAACCGGAGCCATGTATTCTCTTGAGGCCAAAGTAGGGGAGTTTGGGCAAAATGTTGCGCGCCTCCTTGAGCAAAAAATTTCTCTAGAGAGTATTACAAAGGAAATTGCTTTAAGCCTAAAGCCATGGATAGCGATGCTTCCTGTTTTTCCAAACTCTATTGTGGTTGATGGCGGAATAACTCAATCGCCATTTTTACTAAGTGCTTTGCGTGAAATTTTCTCCGGAACTTCTTTTATAGAGCATCCTACTTTCGAAGGAACTGCCCTTGGAGTTTCCTATATGGTAATTGATTCTGAGAAATAAAAATAAGACAAACAATCTGGTTGTCTTTGTGCGAGATTAAACAGTAATCTCTCGTTATTTAGTTATATGTTTCCAGAGAAATACTCCAAGTAGGATCATGTCTGCTAGGAAAACAAGTCCTAGAAGAAAACTAAAAGATCCTGCGCTTGCCACTCCTCCGTATTGTCCGTACATCATACAGATAACATCTTATCATTTTAAAAAGAAAACCGCCTTTCGCTTTCGCTACTTGGCGGTTGTGTAAATCACGCATTACCGAGGGTTGTTCCGTCTTTCGGACAGAACTGCGCCTCAGACGGATACATGGTACCGCATACAGGGCATGTCCTAGATCTGATGATGTCGGCCGCTCTGCATACTGCAGCTCGAAAGTATGGGGCGTCGTTTTCGTAGTCCCCCCAGAATTCGACGCACTCATCTACGGTGGTGAAGAACCCAATGAGCTTCATGTAGACCCTATCTTCTAGTTCCACATGCTCGTCATTGTTCTCATCATCATCAAAGTCGCGATCCTCGAGAATGTCCATGCACTCGTCGGCAGACGAAGCAAGCTCGAGAGCCCTGTTGATGACAATACCCAAATCGAGGGTGAAATCGAAATCGCTGTTAGCTTCACGCTCGATTTTAAGACACTCCGCTACAGTAGTGGCACCCTCCAATCTCCTGAGGAAGAACCCCTCTTGCTTGTCAGTAGAGAGTTTTTCCACCTCACCATCCTGAGGAGATCTGTCGTAGACCTCTTGGCACTCTTCGGGGGTTGAGGCTAGTTCAAGCGCCTTTCTTAACGCTAGATCCTCGAGTTCCTCGAAGTCGTTTTCTGCGGCCTCGTCTGCGATTTGCACACATGAATTGAAATCGTTCGCAGTTGCGAGACGCGTCTTCAGCTCATCTTTCGAGGCTTCATCTGTCGACGGTACCTCAACTTCGTCCACCTCTTCAACAGAAGAGGGGATCGTTGATTGTAGGAAAGTGTCGGCATCGCTGAGAGCGGGCTCTGCCGGACGATGTGTCTCGGTCGGGGGTTCCCACTGTGGTGGAATTGTTCTGGCGCGAGATTTGTTTTTCGTGCGCTTTGAGTTGCCACCAAACAGCTTTCTTAATAGGTCGAGGATCATCTTATGCTCCGTATTGCGGGTTGTGATGAAAAGAACACTATGTTGACTTATATCATATTATTTAAATTAGTCAAATACGAGCGAATAAAACACTCTTGACAAAGAGTCAACATAGTGCTATCTTCAAGCGCGGACTGGGAATTACCCAGCTCTGTTCTTCATAATCTACAATCAGAAACAGGAGCAAAACAGATGGGAAGCCTTAGCTGGCTACTCGGTTACTGGTGGGTACTTGTACTCATCGCGGTAATCGTGGCCTACAAGCCCGTTCTTCGTCTTCTCGGAGTGATTGTCATTCCGGACGACGCGATCGGCATGGTTACGAAGAAGTTCGTACTCTTCGGGGCCAACAAGGAGTTGCCTCCGGGCAAGATCATCGCCCTTAGGGGCGAAGCCGGCATCCAAGCTGACACGCTTGCGCCGGGGCTGCACTTCTTCTACTGGCCGTGGCAATACAAGGTCGAGGTTGAAGACCTCACCGTCATTCCTGCGGGGCAGATCGGTGTGGTTGAATCCTGCGATGGTCACCCGCTTCCTGACGGCCGAATTATTGGTCGTGAGGTTGAGTGTGACAACTTCCAGGATGCTCGCGCGTTCCTCACGAACAATGGCGAGCGTGGCCCGCAAATGGCCATCATTCCCCCTGGAACATGGCGTATCAACAAGAACGTGTTTACCATCCGCACAGCTTCGATGACGATTGTGCCCAAGGGCATGATCGGTGTCGTGGAGGCGCGTGATGGCAAGCCTCTCTCTGGCGGACGCGTTCTTGGCAAGGTCGTTGATTGCGACCTGTTCCAAAACGCGCAACTGTTCTTGGAGAACGGTGGCGAACGTGGCCCGCAGATGCGTATCGTTCCGGAAGGGACGTATCGTATCAACCCCGTTCTGTTCAACATCGAGATGGCCGAAGTCACGGAAATTCCGGACAACATGATCGGTGTCGTGACGACCAAGGAAGGCAAACAGCTTCCGTCCGGCGAAATTGCCGGCAAGATCGTCGAAGACCACGAAAGCTTCCAGAGCCCCCAGTCCTTCGTTAACAACGGAGGGTTCAAGGGCCTGCAGGTTGATGTGCTTCGAGCTGGTCGCTACTTCACCAACCCTCGTTTTGCGACGGTTGAGTTGAAGCCGATGACTGACATTCCAATCGCTCATGTCGGCGTAGTTATCGCCTACGTGGGCGAGGAAGGTCGGGATGTAACGGGTGATGCGTTTAAGCACGGTAACCTTGTGTCAAAGGGGCAGAAGGGCGTTTGGGTCGAGCCTCTCGATCCGGGCAAGTATCCCATCAACCCCTATACTCACAAGGTCGAACTGGTGCCAACGGCGAACGTCGTCCTCAACTGGGCGACCGGCAAGACGGAGGCTCACAACCTCGACAAGAACCTGAGCACCATTACGGTTCGTTCGTCCGATGGCTTCAAGTTCAACATGGACGTCTCCCAGATCATTCACATCCCGCGCAGTGAGGCCCCCAAGGTCATCGCTCGTTTCGGGAACATGTCGAATCTGGTGACGCAGGTGCTCGAACCGACCATCGGCAACGACTTCCGCAATGCCGCGCAGAGCTCTGACGTCATCGACTTCCTGAACAAGCGAGTCGAACGGCAGAACGAGGCGAAGGATCGCATCAGCAACACTCTCAAGGAGTACAACGTTGTCGCGGTGGACACCCTGATCGGTGACATCGTGCCGCCGGACGATCTCATGAAGACGCTGACCGATCGCAAGATTGCTCAGCAACAGCGTGTGACGTTCGAGACCCAGCGCGAGGCGCAGGTGGTCCGCAAGGATCTCCAGCAGGCGACAGCGATGGCCGACACGCAGCCGGAAGTAGTGACTGCGGAGCGGAAAGTTCAGATCGCTGAGTTTACTGCGAGCGCCAAGGTCAAGACGGCTGAAGGCGATGCCAAGTCGAAGACCATCAATGCTGGGGCTGATGCCGAGGTGTTGAAGATGGTTGGTGACGCTGAGGGCGTGAAGATCCTTGCGGTCGGCACGGCTGAGGCGGATGTCATCAAGCGCAAGACTGAGGCCATGGATCCGGACAAGTACGCGATGGTCGAAGTGGCCCGCGCGCTCGCCGGTAGTGGCTTCAAGCTCGTCCCGGAAATCGTGGCGAGCGGTGGTGGCGAGGGCGCAAGTGGTGGTTCACTCGTGAACATTCTGCTCGCCCAGCTCGTTGCCAACAACGCGCCGAAGTCCGAGGCCAAGCCTGCAAAGGCGGATTCGGACAAGTAGTCTAGATGTAGAATTTTGTACAAACAGAGCGACGACCATGTGGTCGTCGCTCTTTTCTTTTATAAGATAATTTCAGGTGTTATAATTCCGAGCAGTTAAAAATAAAATTAAAGTTTATGGAAAAGTATTTCAATAGAGACAATCACGACATAGCAGATTTTCTGATTCGTTTGGCGCTGGCAATAGTTTTTACCTATCACGGCTGGATGAAGCTCACTAATTTGGCGGGGACTATCCAATTCTTCGACACACTAGGTTTGCCCGTCTTGTTTGCTTATTTAGTTGCGCTTATAGAGTTTGCAGGAGGTATCTTGATGTTCTTTGGAGTATGGACAACACAAATCGCATGGTTCTTTGTGGCTATTATGATAGGAGCGATTGCGTTTGTTAAGGGTGGAAAAGGTTTTTCTGCTTCAGAATTTGAAATGGTACTTCTCATTGCATCCCTTGCAGTAGCTTATTTGCCAGTTGGAAGATTTACCTACAAAAAACTTTTTAGAAGAGGGTAGGGAAATATAACCCAAACAAAAAACCCGCCGAAAGCGGGTTTTTTGTTTATAGTTCCTTTTTTATTTCACTAATATCTTGCTGGATTTTTTCTAGGGTCTTTTCAATTTTTCGTTCGTCTCTTTCTATTTCCTTTTCTTCGTCTTCTATTTCTTCTATGGTTTTGTCTGTAAATTTTTTCTCACCCCGAAGACCTGTAAGTATGAGCCTGTTGCCCACGAAAGAGGATACGAAAATTCCTGTAATCAAAAGAATAGTTAGGCCTATCACAATAGAAACGGGCCCGCTTAAGAATGGTATCTCATCTGCAGTGTGCCAAATACCTCTCCATAGCATGACTATACCGACAGCCCCAGCGAGCGCATATATGAGGGGATGGCGAGAAAGCGTTCCACGAACCTTGTCTTCTATTTTGTCTAAAATATTTACTAATTTCTTCATAATATGGCTCTAATATAACATAAAATTATCTAATTTACATAACTTTAAAATTATGTTATACTCCCAAATGGATTGAACATTTCAATCCTTCAAAACCCACAGGAAAAGGAGTAAGGTTTGCTCTGTTTTAGTTTTTGCCTCAAGCATGACCCAGCTGGTCACGAGGTCGGGGAAGTGGTGTACGGCATTAAGGTAACCCGCTTCGAGCGAGTGCTTGGTGACTACAGCGTGAAGCCTGGCGATCAGCCGGCGAGGCTTGTTGTGAGCACCGAGAGTTCTCCCACGATGGAAAACGACATGGTCATTGAGGCTTCTGCAAGGAAGCTCGACGACCACACGGTTGTTCTCGAAGTTCCTGAAATGCATGAACGTCGAGCCCTTCTCCTCGTTTCGAGTGCCAACCCAAACGGGATTGTGCCTTTGAATGACAAGAAGGGCGGCTCGTTTTTCCGACACGCGCCAATCAGGCGCTCGGAGAAAGTGCAGAGGCCTCTCCTCAAAGGTCTTGCTCGTCAGAAGATTAACGGGCACGAGTTCGAGGTGGAGGAAATTCTGCAAATCATGCGAATCGGTGATTCGATTACCGTGAAGCCTGCAGGCTCACATTCTGACGAGGGAAGAATTATCACTTGGCACAGGACGGGGTTCACTGTCCGTCGTGTCGGTGATCGTTCCGCCACTCCGAAGATGCCCACGGGCCTCACCACCTTGATGGGGCATGACGATGTCTTTGTAGGGTAAGAAGGGAAAATGGCTGGTCGCGCTACGCGCGACCAGCCATTTCATTTGTCTGTTTATTCCTGACTCACATTTGGCAACCCTCCGTTGTGGTCAAAAGGAAGCCACTCACGCACCTTTAACCCTCTTATGGTTCTCACTATTTCGTCCAAGTCATCCGTGATTGTGTATATGGAAACATCCTCCGCATCAATCATTTGTTTTCCTAGCAGGGAGCTTTTTATATGAGCGTCGATGTCTTTCCAGTAGTCGCTTCCTATCAAAAATACAGGAACGCCTTCAATTTTTCTAGATTGTATGAGTGTTAGCACTTCAAAAAGCTCGTCGAGTGTTCCGTAGCCTCCTGGGAAAAATACGAAAGCCTCAGAAGCAAAAGTGAGACACACTTTTCTTGCAAAAAAGTAATAAAAATCTAAGTGGTGAGTTAGATAAGGATTGGTAGTCTGAGCTTGTGGAAGTCTTATGGTAAGGCCAACTGATTTTCCTCCAGCTTCTTTTGCACCCCTATTAGCCGCCTCCATTATTCCGGGGCCTCCCCCTGTAATTACCGCATACCCCAAATCCTTGGCTATTTTGCTAGCCAGATTTCTTGCGGTTTGATAATCAACAAAATTCTCTTTAGTGCGAGCAGAACCGAAAAAACTCACGCTTCTTCCAAAATGTTCCAAAAACTTAAACCCATCTGTAAATTCTTTTGAAATCTCTTCCACTCTCGCCTGAGAGTTTTCATGCATCTCTTTCAGAGTAAGCAAATCTTTTGTGTCGTCTTTCATTCTTCATAGTATATATGTGAAAGTGAAGGTAGAGCAATTCACAGCCACATTAGAAAATAAAAAGTCTTGGGTTAGAATATTCACATGCAAAATATACATTCACGCACTTGGGTTGCTATATCAGTTTCTTTAGTAGTTATTGGTTATGTTTTTTGGCAGGGAGTTTGGTCTCCTATAGTTAGCAGGTTTTCAGAGATTCAGGCAAAACAGCCTGTAAGTGATGCCACGCAGAATACTTCAAGCATTAATTTCGCATTACCAACTACAGAAGAAAGTAACCAACCAAATATGAGCACAGACAATATAGAAAACATTCAAAACATTCCAGATAATCAGGTAGGTATTATAGATGTAAAGGTAGGCACAGGTAGGGAAGCACGAGCCGGTGATACCGTTGCTGTGCACTATGAGGGAGTGCTGACAAATGGCACCAAATTTGACTCATCGAGAGTGCGCGGTGAGCCGTTAGTTTTCACTATTGGTTCGGGAAAAGTAATACAGGGATTTGATATAGGCGTGACTGGAATGAAGGAAGGTTCTGTAAGAAAGATAGTTATTCCTCCAAAGCTTGGGTATGGTGACCAACAAGCAGGAAGCATTCCTCCAAACTCAACACTTTTGTTTGAGGTGGAATTGGTGAAAGTAAAATAAGACAGTATTAAGTAAATTAAAAGGCTCGTCACGGAGAGATAAACCTCGCTCCTAAACGAGCCTTTTAATTTACTTAATTGGAAGCGGTAGGAGAAAAAACAAACGAAAAGCGCCACGTGATGTATCACGTGGCGCTCATGTGTGCGGTTTGGGCTACTTCTTTTCTTTGATGGCTATACCAACATAGAGCACAGCATAAATTATGCCAGCGAGGCCACCAGCAAGTGTTCCAGTTGATTTAAGTGGGTCGGTGAACACAACTACTGAAAAGGCCATAGCCAAGGCCATTGCTAAACAGAAAGGTCTCATTGTTTGGCACTCCTATTCTAGTTGATAGGTACTCTTTGTTGTTTATATAAAATTTATTGCATGATGTCAAATATTTGATTATAGAATCTAAACAATAATTTCTGATAGTGTTACATAAATGAAATTTAAGATTGAGAAAAAAATAACAGGAAAATTAGGAAGAGCAGGCGTTTTGAGTACGCCTCACGGCGACATCAAAACGCCTGCATTTATTGCTGTGGGAACTAAAGCTACGGTAAAAGGAATTTTGCCAGACCAATTTGAAAATCTCGGAATTCAGTCAGTATTGGCTAATGCCTATCACTTATATTTACAACCGGGTATTGAAATAATAAAAACAGCAGGAGGATTAAATAAATTCATGGGCTATGACGGGCCCACCATGACAGACTCCGGTGGTTTCCAGGTTTTTTCTCTTGGCACAGCATTCGGAAAAGGCATTTCAAAAGTTATAGCTGAAAAAGACCCTTCCAAAATGATTCCGGAGAGAGCTATTTCAGACCCTGTCATACCTCTTGCAAAAATAGGTGCTGATGGGGTGTCTTTTAAATCACATTTAGACGGCTCAATTCACTATTTCACTCCAGAAAAATCAATTGAAATTCAGCACGCAATTGGCGCCGATATTATTTTTGCTTTTGATGAGTGTACCTCGCCAACTGAGGATAGGAAGTACCAAGAAGAAGCTCTTCTGCGCACGCACGCATGGGCCCGAAGATCCCTTGATTATCACAATGAGGCGCAGACAAGCCAAGCTCAAGCACTTTTTGGTGTGATACAAGGGGGGCGTGATGAAGAATTGCGTAGGAAAAGCGCAAAATATTTATCCAGTCTAAATTTTGATGGTTTCGGCATCGGGGGCTCTTTTGATAAAAACGATTTACACAACGCCGTGAGATGGGTTAATGAAGAATTGCCGGAAGACAAGCCAAAGCATCTTTTAGGGATTGGCGAACCAGAGGATTTATTTTTAGGTGTAGAAAATGGGGTAGATACTTTTGACTGCGTGGCTCCCACTAGAAATGGTAGGTCGGGCACTTTGTATACCCACACAGGGAAAATAAATATAAAAAATGCTGAATACAAGAATGACTTTTCAACACTTGACGAAGAATGCGATTGCTCTGTTTGCAAAAATTTTACTAAAAGCTATTTGAATCATTTATACAGAAGCGATGAGATGCTCGGGCCAATTCTCGGGACTACCCATAATGTGAGATTTATTACTAGTCTAATGGAGCAAATCAGACAAGCAATTTTGGAGGACAAATTTGAAGAATTAAAAAATTCTTTTTTGGATAAATATTTAAGTCGATGATATAGTAGCGAAGCTCGCGTTCTGATGCAGTTCGGTTTTGCGGGCTTAACCGTTCCGAGGGCTCGGTAAGAACGGGGATTTCACGGAGCCAGTCCTGGGGAGTATTTGGCCCCAGGACAGAGAAAATAATCTCCTTATGGAGTTAGTGATATTGGCCCGCGCTTTGCGCGGGCTTTTGTTTGTGTAATATACATTCGAGTGACTATGTTCAAACTTAAAAGCGGATACTCTCCGGCGGGAGACCAGCCGAAGGCGATTGAGGCCCTTACAGATGGGTTCAAAAAAGGTCTAGGCAAACAAACCCTTTTGGGCGTGACAGGCTCTGGAAAAACATTCACAGTAGCAAATATTATTCAAAATTTAGGGATGCCCACGCTCGTCATTGCACACAACAAAACCCTTGCAGCCCAGCTCGCACAGGAATATCGTGAATTTTTTCCAGAAAATGCAGTGCATTATTTTGTTTCCTACTATGACTACTATCAGCCAGAAGCGTATGTTCCTGTGACTGACACTTATATAGAAAAAGAAGCACAAATAAATGCGGAAATTGATCGCTTGCGTCATGCGTCCACTCAAGCACTTCTGACTCGTAAAGATGTCATTATAGTGGCCAGCGTGTCTTGTATTTATGGACTAGGCTCTCCAGTTGAGTATGAAAAAGTGCATCTAAAAATTGCAGTTGGGCAAAAAGAGAACCGCACTGATTTTATTCGCAAGTTGATTAACATTCATTACTCGCGCACTAATGGTGATTTATCTGCTGGTCAATTTAGAGTAGTCGGCAATGCATTTGAAATAATGCCTGTTTCAGAAAAAGTTATTTACCGAGTGGGTTTTGAGAGCGGGGTGATTTATGAAATTACAAAATACGACGCCACTTCGCGCTCTCTTTTGGGGACACTAGAGACATATTTTTTATTTCCGGCAAAGCACTATATAGCAGGCGAAGGCGCAGCTGAAAAAGCATTAGTAAAAATTAAAAAAGAATTAGATATTCAACTTACAAAATTTGAAGCAGAAGGAAAACTTCTTGAAGCTGAAAGATTGAAGCGTCGTACTACATACGACCTCGCGCTGATTCGTGAGATTGGATATGTAAACGGTATTGAAAATTATTCCCGTCATTTTGACGGTCGTGATGAAGGCGTGCCACCAGACTCGCTCCTCTCATATTTTCCAAAAGACAAAAACGGCAAACCGCAGTTTCTTACAGTAATTGATGAATCGCATGTAACAGTGCCACAGTTAAATGGTATGTATGCAGGCGACCAAAGTCGAAAAAATACTTTGGTAGAACACGGCTTTAGATTGCCTAGTGCAAAGGATAATCGCCCCCTTAAATATGAGGAATTTTTAGAGAGAGTGGGGCAGACGCTTTATACATCCGCAACGCCGGGGCCTTATGAGAAAAAAGAATCAGAGGCGATAGTAGAGCAGGTAATTCGCCCCACAGGACTTATTGATCCTGAAATAACAGTGCGCCCTGTTACTCCAAAGGGGAATTATGGGGGCCAGATAAAAGATTTTATTGATGAAGCCGTTTCAATGATTGAAAAAAAGGGGCGTGTGATTGCTACAACACTAACGAAAAAAATGGCAGAAGATTTGGCTGAATATTTAACAGAGAGGGGAGTGAAGGCAAAATATTTGCATAGTGATATTAAAACAATTGAGAGAATTGAAATTTTGACAGAGTTTAGAAAAGGAGCTTTTGATTGTTTGGTGGGCGTGAATTTGCTTCGCGAGGGTTTGGATTTGCCAGAGGTTACATTTATTGGAATTTTAGATGCGGATAAAGAAGGCTTCTTACGTTCAGAAACCGCACTCATTCAAATAATCGGTCGTGCCGCTAGAAATGTGGACGGAAAAGTTTTTGTATATGCCGATAAAATGACAGGCTCATTAGAGCGTGCAATAGGGGAAACAAATCGCAGACGCGCCATCCAGCTTGCGTACAACACAAAGCACGGCATTACTCCTAAAACAATCATGAAAGCCATTCATGATATTACAGATACTTTACAGCGTGAACATGGACAAGCTGTGGGAGATTTGATGAAGATAGATGAAGCTCAATTTATAAAAAATCCTAAAAAACTAATAGCAGAAAAAGAGAGACAAATGAATGGGGCAGTAAAAATTCTCGATTTTGAAACCGCAGCGATACTAAGGGACGAGATACGACAGCTTTACGAAAAAATGCGTGCACAGGAAAAAGCAGAAAAACCAAAAAGAAAAAAGAAAATTATATAAACGAAAACCCACGATACTCGGTGGGAGTTCGTGGGTGTTGTCTACATGTTCAGGAACTTGGCTACCGCCGCAGCAAGCAGAAACATGAATGGGAGTGAAATCGAGGAGTTCTTGGTGTCCTTCGAATTGCTAAAGGTCACCATGACGTTTATCACGATGAAAAGAACTCCAATCCAAAAAAGAACACTTGCCACTGTAAGCACGGGCTTCTCCTGTCAGGGGTTATTTCAATATGAAATCATACTGTACTACTTTTGTCAAGTACAGATGGTAATCTGTTTATAAACAAAACCCCGCAACCTTGTGGTGCGGGGTCCTAAGCTTACTCAGTCAATAATGGGCTCAAGGTGGGCATCTGTAAGACCCAAGTCTAGCAAAAATGATATCGCCGAACCATGGGTTGGCCCACACGCCAGAACCACGTGTCGTATCTTGCGTTTCTCGTAGTCAATATATGCTCTTTCGGGGTTATTTTTGATGAACTCTACCCAATCTGGCGTGATGCGAGCCTCTTCCATCAGTAAGAGTCCACCATTCTTTAACAGACCACGCAATTCGGCAGGTAACTCATCGTTTGGAACTACCTTAACAATAAGACGACCGCCCTTCAGGTGGGGGAACATTCTTCGGTCAATCGCACGGCAGGACCCCTTCGTGATCTGTCTTAATCCAAAAGCCATATGGCCTCCATAGGTCTTGTTTGTACAACTACAGCTATATTCACACTAAATCATGTGTTTGTCAATGATGGGGTTATTGTGCTAGAATCTGCCCGTGCTCAACCCTGTGGACCAACCGCAGGGCTAATCTTGTTATGTCAAAAACCTCTGAAAACAACAAAAATCAAGAGTGGCTTACAGTAAAAGGCGCCCGCACTCATAATTTGAAAAATATCAGCGTAAAGATGCCACGGAATAAAATGGTAGTTTTTACGGGTCTATCTGGCTCTGGAAAATCATCCTTGGCTTTTGACACCATTTTCGCAGAAGGTCAGCGCAGATATGTTGAATCGCTTTCTTCATATGCAAGGCAGTTTTTAAACACAATGCAGAAGCCGGATGTAGACGAAATCACAGGTCTTTCGCCCGCAATTTCAATAGACCAAAAATCGCGTTCAAACAATCCTCGCTCAACTGTTGCCACTATTACAGAAATTTATGATTATTTGAGAATTCTGTATGCACGCATTGGCCATCCACATTGTTTGGTTTGTGGTAGAGAAATTTCCAAACTCTCTTTTGATGAAATAAAAAAATTTGCGCTGAGTAAAATCACAGAAAGAGCAAATAAGCTTGGCAAAAAAACAAATAAAAAAGGGAAGCTCGTTCACGAAATGGGTTTTGTCGAAGTTTATGCGCCCGTGGTGCGTGGAAGAAAAGGTGAGTATTACCAGCTTTTATACGACTTATCGGGAAAAGGTTTTTCTGAGGTTCGTGTGGACGGCACAAAAAAGAAGCTTCGTGAGCAAATAATTCTAGATAAAAACAAAAAGCATTCAATAGATGTTTTGATTGACTCAATATCTCTAACAGATTTTAAATTAAAGGATTCAAAAAAAGATGCCGGAGAAAGACTGTCTGACGCAATTGAAAAATCTATTCAAGAGTCTGAAGGGCTGGTCGTTTTGTCTTTCGGCGAAAAAGATGACATTCTTATGTCTTCTAGATTTTCATGCCCTCACGATGGTTACTCATATCCTGAGATTGAGCCAAGACTTTTTTCTTTCAACTCTCCATATGGTGCATGTCCTGAATGCAACGGCTTAGGGACTAAACATTTTTTTAGTGATGACCCATGCCCAAAATGTAAAGGAGCCCGTCTTCGCGAAGAAGCTCTTCATATTTTTGTAGACGGTAAAAATATTGTGGAGTTTACTTCGCAAAGTATTGAAGATGCTTTTGAGTTTATTTCAAAAGCAAAATTAACAGAACGAGAGAAAAGTATTTCTACTGTGATAGTAAAAGAAATCTCTTCTAGACTTGAATTCATGCTAAATGTCGGCATCGAATATTTGAGCCTAAACAGACGTGCCCACACGCTTTCGGGTGGAGAAGCGCAAAGAATTAGACTCGCCTCCCAGCTCGGTTCTGGGCTCGTGGGGGCCCTTTATGTGCTCGATGAACCTACTATAGGCTTGCACTCAAGAGACAATGACCGGCTTATAAAAACACTTCTTTCGCTTCGAGATTTAGGTAACACTATTGTAGTAGTGGAGCATGATGAAGACACTATTTTCTCATCGGACTATTTAATTGATATCGGGCCGAAAGCCGGAGTACATGGGGGAGAAATTATAGTAGCGGATTATTTAGAGAATTTACTTACCGCAAAAAGAAATGATTCTGGGTCGAGAACTCTTTCTTATTTGAGAGGAGAAGAGGCGATAGACACTCCAAAAGTGCGTCGTACAGAAGAGAGAGGAAAGATTGTGATTAAGAATGCGAATATTTTTAATTTAAAAAATGTTAATGTCGAAATACCTCTAGGCAGGTTGAATGTGGTTACTGGTGTTTCTGGTTCCGGCAAATCTACACTTATGTACGAAGTAGTGCACAAAAATCTGCAAGCTCGTTTCGACAGAAAATACCGCACCGCGGAAACTTATAATTGCGAATCGTTTTCTGGTACCGAGTATCTCGGGCGCTCTATTTTGATAGACCAATCGCCAATTGGTCGAACTCCGAGATCTAACCCAGCCACATATACAGGCGCTTGGACATTTGTGCGCGACCTATTTGCAGAAACGGAGGAAGCTCGAGCTCGTGGTTGGAGAGCAAACAGATTCTCTTTCAATGTAAAAGGTGGGCGTTGCGAAACCTGCCAAGGTAATGGCGAGATTGCTGTTGAGATGCATTTTTTGCCAACAGTTTATGTGCCATGTGATGTGTGCCAAGGAAAAAGATTTACGAAAGAAACATTGGAGGTTAAATACAAACATAAAAACATTTACGACATTCTAAAAATGACAGTAGAAGAGGCACTTCAATTCTTTGAAGATATTCCTTCTATTTATGATCGTTTGAAAACACTCAATGAGGTGGGGCTTGGGTATTTGGGATTAGGACAATCAGCTACCACTTTGTCTGGAGGAGAAGCTCAACGTGTAAAAATATCTTCTGAGCTGTATAGACCTCATCTTCAAAAAACTATTTATCTTTTAGACGAACCGACTATAGGCTTGCACTATGACGATGTAAAAAAACTCATAGAGATTATCCAAAAATTAGTAGACAAAGGTAATACCGTGATGGTCATTGAACACAATCTAGATATTATAAAAAATGCTGACTGGGTAATAGACGTTGGGCCAGAGGGAGGAATAGGCGGGGGACGAATAGTAGCAAAAGGTACTCCTGAAAACGTGGCTACTACAGATACTCACACGGGCAGATATTTGAAAAAAGCGCTAAAGAAAAACAAGTAAACAAAAGGGGCCACAGGGGCCCCTTTATGTACCGAGGTGCATGCCACAAGCTTCGCAATCTTCTCCGTTGTGCATGAAGTCCACAGGCCGTGAATTGTGTGGGCACATGGATTGAAGCCGACGCAGTTCGTCAAATTCTTCAGGGTCCAAGCCCCTTTTCTTGAGCTTGTCCAGAAGTATCGAGGCTCTGCCCATTACTTCCATTTCCTCACCACTGATACTCATGGCAATCTCCTTGTGCGAGTCTTTTGAATTTATAACTCCGAATAGGGAAAAAGAAAACCCCGCGAGATGTGGATACATCTCGCGGGGTAGGTGTCAGCATCCGAATTCGGGTGGGTGTGAAGCTGGGCAATTGGGAATGCCGTGGCAATCACAACCAGCCTTGGTCTGTGGCGGGGCACTCCAGTCGTGGCAAGGTGCCCCCGTGTGTGCTGGAGGAGCGCCTGTGTCTTGTCCACAAAGGTCTGCCATACTCGAGCCGATAAGTCCGCTTGGACCCTCAAACACCTCCGGAGGTGTTGGCCCACCAGACCGGCTTGCGGGAGCAGGCTCCAAAGCGTCGTGCCCAAAGATACTCATGTGTCCTCCGAAGGTGTGGCGACTTGTGCTTGTTCTTTTATTACACTACAATCTAAAAAATGGTTAGTCAAGATTTTAAAAAATACAAATTTCCCGATAGCCCAGGGGTTTACTACTTCAAAAAAGGTAGGGAAGTTTTGTATGTAGGGAAAGCCACATCCTTGAAAGACAGGGTGAAAAGTTATTTTTCTAATGACCTTCTCTTAACGCGTGGTTCGAAAATTGTATCAATGATTGTGTCTGCAGATTCTATTTCCTATAAAACAACCGATTCAGTTTTGGAGGCATTGATTTTGGAAGCGGCAGAAATAAAGCGTTTACAGCCGAGCGGAAATAGTAGGGACAAAGATGATAAAAGTTTTAACTACGTTGTAATTACGAAAGAAGTTTTCCCAAAGGTTTTAATTGTTCGTGAGCGAGAGTTGAAACTTAAAGCCTCTAGCTTAAAGCCTAAAGCTGTTTTCGGCCCCTTTACTAACGGGAGCCAATTAAAAGAAGCATTAAAAATAATTAGAAAAATGTTTCCGTATAGAGATAGGTGTGAATTAAATGCAAAGCGAGGATGTTTTAATTATCAAATCGGTCTTTGCCCTGGAGTGTGTATAGGTAAAATATCAAAAAATGAATACGCAAAAACCATAAGGCACATTTCTTTATTTTTTTCTGGTAAAAAAAGAATGTTGGTCAATTCTCTTAAAAAAGAAATGATGTCTCTAGCTAAAGCCAAAAATTTTGAAAAGGCGCAAATAATCAAGAAACAAATATTTGCTTTAGAGCATATCCGCGATGTTTCTCTCCTAAAACACGAACAACTAATAGCTTCGAGCCAACGGTCTAAAGCTTTTCGTATTGAGGCATACGATGTCGCCCATATTTCCGGCACTAATACAGTAGGCGTAATGACGGTAGTAGAAGACGGTGAAGCCAAAAAAAATGATTATAGAAAATTCAAGATTCGTGGAGCAGGTAAGGACAGGGTAAATGACACAGTCAATTTGAAAGAAATCTTAACTAGGCGCTTTAAGCACACTGAATGGACAATGCCCGACTTGATAGTAGTGGATGGTTCCACTGCACAAATAAACACTGCAAAGACAGTTTTAGAAAGTGCTGGTCTAAATATAGAAGCATGTTCCGTGGTAAAGGATGAAAAGCACAAAGCAAAAGATGTAATAGGGAATAATGAAGTGGTAAAAGGAAGAAAACAGGAAATTCTCCTCGCCAATAGCGAGGCGCATCGTTTTGCCATCGGCTACCACAGGAGTCTTAGGAAATTATAAATTTTATAGTTTCTGATGGGCTATAATATTTTCAATGTCATTTAGACTAGAAAAAACTCGCATAGGAGTGCTTCGAGGTGGGCCCTCACATGAGTACTATGTGTCTCTCGAAACTGGCGCCTCAATCCTTAAAATTCTTCGTGAAAGTTTTGGAGACAAATACGAGGCATTTGATATTCTCATTGATTTAAAGGGGGTATGGCATTTGAATGGTCTGCCTCGCAAATCTGAAGACATAGTTACAAAAATGGATCTGGTTATAAACGCTTTGCACGGACCGTTCGGAGAGGGTGGGTATGTTTCGCGTATTCTTGATTCGTTGAAAATTCCTCATACCGGCCCATCTGCATTTGCGGGCACTCTTAGTCAAAACAAACACACGGCAAAAGAATTTTTAAAGGAGCACGGCATCAAATCACCCTTTCATCAAATGGTAAAAATAGACGATTTCGGACCAGAAGTTATTTCGGAAACCTTTAGAAATGTGCCAATGCCAGCCATTATAAAACCGGCAGATTCAGGCTCATCTTTTGGAATTTCTGTTGCTAAAACTCCACAGGAATTGGAAAACGCCCTAGAAAAAGCTTTTCATTTTTCAGACAAAGTAGTTGTTGAGGAATATATTCCGGGAGTAGAAATTACCTGCGGAGTGGTACGTGGTTTCAGAGGAGAACCTTTGTATGCCTTTATGCCTGTAGAAATTTCTCACGGAGGTATTTTCACTTTTGAAGATAAATATCAAAAAGAACCTGTTGTTCGCACACCTGCGCGCATTAGCCAAAAAATAAAAGAGCTTGTGGCTAATACCGCCAAAAAAGTGCATGACAAATTAAATCTTGGCCCTTATTCTCGCTCTGACTTTATAATTCATCCGAAAAGGGGAGTGATGTTTTTGGAAGTTAATTCTTTGCCCGCATTAAATAATAATTCGCTGTTTTATAAAGGTCTTCATGCTGTAGGCGGAACACCAGAGCAGTTTATTGAACATATTATAAATATTTCTCAAATTAAATAAGAAAACGACACAGCTAGAGATAACTGTGTCGTTTTGGCCTGCGAATGGCTAGCGCCCAATCCAGCACTTGGTTGCTGAGAACCCTTTTCCTGTGGTGATTGCGCCCATTTCTGAGCATTCGCTCAAGCTTAGAAATGGCCCCACTACGACAGCAGTTCTAATCCCATTGAAGTGGCTACGACTGGTGGCCAAGAAGTAGTATTCCCTCGCTGGGTTGCTGTTGAGCGAGTCGGTCTGGCTTTGTGCCCAGACTGTTCCAACCAACAACAAACCTCCAGCAAGTAAGACACCTGCTATGAATTTTCCCATAAACACCTCATTTGAAAGAGCGCTAATTGAAGATGATAAGAGAATATATTTATATGTAAAGCGTATGGTGGACCCTAGCGGATTCGAACCGCTGACCTCCTCATTGCAAATGAGGCGCTCTACCAGCTAAGCTAAGGGCCCGTACACGAACAATATTTTACAAAACTCTGAAGTCAGTTGCTTTTCACGAGACGCTACAACTAAGCCAAGGCCCGTGCATGAGCAACATTTTACGAAACCCTACAGCTGGTTGCTTTTCACGAGACGCTACAACTAAGCTAAAGGTCCGAAGACAACATCTTATCCTAAAAATAATCTTATTTGAAGCTGTGGTTATTTTCCGTAAAATACCAGTACGACGGGCTCATAGTAAAATGGTATTACGCATCCATGGCATGGATGAGGTCGGGGTCCGATTCCCCGTGAGTCCACCGAAGAGAAATGGGCCTATAGTCTAGTAGCACGACGCGTCATTCGCATTGACGAAGCTCGGGTGCGATTCCCGATAGGTCCACAATACAAAAAACCGTTCACTAGCTAGTGAACGGTTTTTTGTTTATTTCACGAGAGCTGTCCCGTCGGACGCCCAAGGAAATTTAGCTCAAGTGGCCTGAAACGAGTTTAGTCATCTCAAACATAGTCACTTCGCTTTTGCCTCCGAACAAAGGCTTTAGTTTCTCATCAGCCAAGATGTTTCTCTTGTTTGAAGGATTCTGAAGGTTGTGTTTCTTGATGTAGTCCCACATACCTTTTACTACTGAACCTCGAGACATAGGACCTTTTCCCACTACAGCCTCAAGTTCTGCAGACAGATTCATAGGCTTCAATAGTGCTGGATTAGCTTTTCTAACCATAATTTTGATTATTTTACTTTGTTAACAATATAAATCGGACAAAGGCAAGTATACCATAGGGTCTTTGTCCTGTCTCAAGGCAAAAAGTGAGCAGTCTGTAGGGTATAATTTGGCAATGTTTTTTAAGACCAAATCTAAGAAAATTTTTATTTTGCTAGGGCACCCAGATACCGATTCATTTAATGGAACACTTGCTAGTGAGTATGAAAAAGGAGCGATGGAGGCGGGGCATGATGTACGAAGGCAAAATGTGGGAGAAATGCAGTTTGACCCAATTCTTCACAAAGGCTATAAAGTGGCACAAGAGCTTGAACCAGATTTAGTTTCCTTTCAAGAAAATATTAGATGGTGTGACCATTTCGTTATTTTCTATCCATCTTGGTGGTCCACAATGCCCGCATTGTTAAAAGGTCTTTTTGATAGAACATGGCTGTCGGGGTTTGCCTATAGATTTATAGCTAAGGGTCAGCTTTGGCAAAAATTATTGAAGGGGAAAAGCGCAAGCATATTTGTAACTTCAGACTCGGTACCTTTAATACAAAGGATTATATTTGGGGATACTACTAATGAAATTAGAAAAGGAATTTTGTGGTTTTCAGGGTTTAGACCAATCAGGGTTAGACAATTTGGTTACTTGAAACACTTTGGTGTTTGGAGAAGAGATACAATGAAGAGACGGGTTTACCGGTTAGGAAAGAGAGGGAAATAAAAAAACCACCACCTCAAGTTCTGAGGTGGTGGGCGGACGAACGCAGGATGGTCTTGCGCTTCGTGATGGGTAGTGCCAGAAATGTGGCAATGTCGTGCTCGCAGGCGGTGCCGAGTTGCTCGTGAAAGTAACTGCACCCGCACTTGTGTACTCCTCCTGCCAAGCCACGAATTCTTTGTCTCTCTACGATAGACAAAGAATGAAAGAACTGCAGATGTTTGGGCTTCGACATCGCAACCGCAAGCTCACGAGGGTACTGCGTAACTCCCATGTCGTTCTCCGGTAGAGGGGCATTAGTTCTACAATATTTTAAATTTTTTTTCAATCGTTCATATTTTTGAATGTGAAAGCCGCCCCTTTGGGGCGGCTTGCTGTGCTAGTTACTTGATTTCCTTGAAAAGTCTGAAGTCCGAAGGGTCGCCTCCAGCCAAACGCACATCAGCCAGTTTATCCGTGGCAATTCGGAGTGCTTCGGTATCGTCACGGGCATCAAATTCGGGCTGGTATGCCTTTCTGTCCTTGTGGCCGGCTAGGTAGAACATCATATAGCGAAACATTGAGTTGCTCCGTGTAAGGGTTTCTAAACTGGGATATTGCCAAATTTATAAACAATTGTCAAATAAAATGGTTGCTTTAGTGCAGATTTCGTGATTTACTGAATAAAGAGTTAGTGTGCTAGTCACAAAGACTATAGTTCATTAACCAGCTATAAGAGGATAGTCAAATGTCACACGTATACGAAGAACTGAAGGGCAGGGGTTTCATCAAGCAGGAGACAGCGCCTGTCGAGGTTTTTGACCGGCACACGCTGGTGAAGACCTTGTCGCTTGAATCCCTGTTAGACACGGGGAAGGTCACGTTCTATGTCGGCTTCGATCCAACTGCAGACAGCATGCACGTTGGACATCTGTTGCCGATTATGGCAATGACCCATCTGCAAAGGGCTGGTCACATGCCCATTGCAATCATTGGTGGTGGAACCACCATGATTGGGGATCCGAGCGGGAAGACGCAGATGAGACAAATGCTTTCAAAAGAAGACATCGCGAAAAACGGTCGTCTTCTTTTGGAGCAACTCAAGAGGTACTTGTCTTTCGGTGACGGCGTTGGATTGTTTTTGAACAATGCGGACTGGTTGTTACCCCTCAACTACATCGAGTTTTTGAGGGACGTCGGGCGATTCTTCAAGGTGAACGAGATGATTCGCGCTGAAGCATACAGGATGAGACTGGACAGAGATGAAGGCTTGTCCTTCATTGAGTTCAACTACCAGTTGCTTCAGGCGTATGATTTCCTCGTCTTGTACGAAAAGCACGGGTGTACGGTGCAAATGGGTGGTGACGACCAGTGGAGCAACATCCTTGCGGGCATCGACCTCATCAAGAAAGTGACGCAAGGAAATTCCCACGGCTTGACGTTCCCGCTTCTCACCACTGCGCGTGGACAGAAGATGGGCAAGACGGAGTCTGGTGCGATTTGGCTTGATGCGGCGAAGACTTCGCCCTTCGAGTACTACCAGTACTGGATTAATTCCGATGACAGAGATGTGGAAAAGTTCCTGAAACTCTTCACCTTTCTGCCATTGGAAGAAATCGCCAAGCTCTGCGAACAAGGCGGACACCATTTGCGAGGAGCAAAGGAGGCCCTCGCTTTTGAGGCAACCAAAATCACTCACGGTGAAGAAGAGGCGAAAAAAGCCCAAGCTTCATCAAGAGGGTTGTTTGGTGCTGAAGGTGGGGACCTGTCGCATGTTCCGAGTACCACTTTCACCAAGTCTGAAATAGACGGGTTGAAGCTCACCGAAGTTCTCGTTAGGGTGGGCTTCTCCACGTCAAAAACAGAAGCGGCAAAGCTCGTGAGAGCCGGCGGTATTTACATCGGCAACAAGGCCGTAACGGATACCGGAGTCTCGTTGAGTCAGTTTGTGACGGACGACTCCACGGTTCTTTTGAGAAAAGGGAAGAAGACTTACCACAAAGTTGTTGTTGAATAACTAGGGGTAGGTGCCCGAGCGGTTAAAGGGGACTGACTGTAAATCAGTTGGCGTGAGCCTACAGAGGTTCGAATCCTCTCCTACCCACCAGTCGTTTTGGTTGTTGGCTGGGTCAGAGGGCGTAACTATTGCAATAGTTACGCCCTTTTTTTAATTTGAAGTGAATTGATTAAGCTTTATATATATGGTAAGTTCATAACTAGATTGGTCTTCGGTTGGAGGCCATTTTTGTTACCTTGGCAAGGAGATACAGGTGAACACGCTCATACTGCTGGCCGGTTTGCCTGGCTCAGGCAAAACGACGATTTGTAAGCGGATGCACGAGTTGGGGTGGGCAACGCGCGTTGATGTTGACCATCACAAACGAATCAGGGCTGACCCAAAAAAGGTGACTGACGAAGTCGACCCCCCAGAAGTGAGGTCGCTTTATTGTCAGGACGCACTGAAAGAAGCCCTTTACAAGTTTGATAGTGGGGCTTCGATTGTGATCATGGATGAAGTTTATCCATATCACTCAGTCCGCTCACAGATGGAAGCTTTCTGTGCCGAGCAGAAAGTTGATGTGCAGTGGGTTGAGGTGCGTTCGGCACCGGAAACTGCTGTAGCGCGTCTTTCGGCTCCACGGGAAGGACATCTTCTCCATACACCGGAAATCGCCACGAAGATTCACAACATGTGTGCGGAAGCATTCGAGGAATTTCCGGAAGGTACGAAGAATCATACTGTCGTGTACAACGAAGACGGTTCAAGCATCGACTCTCTGGTGGTCGAAGTGTTGAGGCTAGCTAAGGGCTGACCAATAAGGGCTGGTTGCGGTTTTGAACCGCAACCAGCCCTTTGTGTAATTAGCGGTAGAATATAATGAGGTTTCAACTTTATATAAAATATGACAAAAAATAAATCTACACTCAACGTTATGATTCAAGCGGGGTATGAAGCTGGGAAGATACTAAAAAAAGCTTTTGAAAATAGTGCCGTAAAGGAATTAAATAAAGGCAAAGACAACTACGATGTATTTTCCAAAGCAGACACAGATTCTGAAGAAGCGATTATCAAAATTCTAACCACTAAACTCCCTAAAATAAATATTTTAAGTGAGGAGAGGGGATTCATAGATAAAAAATCACTGGACACGATTATAGTTGACCCACTTGATGGAAGTAGTAATTTTCTGCTTGGCCTACCACATTTTTCAGTATCGCTTGCTTGTTTGCATAAAGGAGAAGTTGTTTCATCTGTTGTATATAACCCAGTTTTAAACAAAATGTATTTTGCGGAAAAAGGAAAAGGAGCTTTTCTTAACAAAAAAAGGCTAAAGTTTGATTCAAACAGAAAATCTTCATATATTTCGATAAATTTTTCTCATAGTGCAAAATGGAAAGAAAAAAGAAAATTCTTTGACTGGGCTTACAACTCTCAATTTGGCAGGGTTATGAATAACTGGTCACCCAATCTAGATTTCTGTTTATTAGCAGAGGGCAAAATTGACGCTGTGGCCTCTAGAGACAGTCTGATTTATGACTTTAGTCCAGGGTTTCTAATAGCCAAAGAAAGTGGTTGTATTGAATACCCAAAAATGAAGAGAATTGCAGTCGGACAAAAGAGCACAATGAGATTCATAATTGGTAGCAACAAAGCGTTATCCACCAAGATATTTAAAGCGCTTTAAACCCATCTTGCGCACAGGCCAATAAATTTGTGGTATAATTATGTTAACCATTAACTACTGATATGACAGAAAAAACAAAAAACTATTTATCGATTTTTGGTCTTCTGTATTGTTCAGTCATGCTTGGCACTCACTACATCGTAACCAAACAGACTTCCACCTTTGTTGACGCTTCGATGCTAACCGCTTTTAGGTTTCTGATTGCGGCAATACCTTTATATGTTTATTTACTTTACCTTAAGAAAAACCCCTTCGAGAACATAAAGCCCGGAATAATTCTGGGTTTTTTTCTGTGGCTAGTATTTATTTTGATAGCCGTAGGCTTGAAATATACATCCGCGATAAATACAGGTTTTATAAGTGGCATGTTTTTTGTCTTTGTTCCACTTATAAATTATTTTATATTTAAAAAGCGTCTCAAATTATTTTTGTTGCCAGTTATTGCTTTGTCTGTTTTCGGTCTTTATCTTTTGACTGGAAGTTTGAATAATGTAGGTTTTGGTGACCTATTGATATTTTTGTCCGCCATCTCAACCTCCGTTCACCTAGTACTGGTCGGACATTACTCAAAAAAAGAGCTCGATCCCATTACTGTGTGTTTTCAACAATTTACTGTAGTGGCTGTGCTTAGCTTGATTTACGCTTTAGTTATTGGAAAGTTCAATATTTATGTGCCTTCGTCACAAATTGGACCACTAGTATTTTTGGGAATACTGCCCACACTTTCAGTGTTTTTTGTTCAAATGGTCTCCTTGAAACATTCGTCAGAAATTACTGCTGCCATTCTATTATCCCTTCAGCCGGGTTTTGCCGCCTTTTTCTCATATTGGCTAGGAGGAGAAAGGTTTACCATACTTCAATCAGTCGGAGGGGTTTTGCTATTCGTATCTGCGATTATTTACACTTTTTTAGCTCACCAGAAAAAAGAACTAGAAACGGCTAAATAAAAGTTGGAGAGAGTTTTACAGGTGTCTATTTTTTGGGTATTCTTACCGAGTGAAATTAAGCATCGGAATTGTAGGCCTACCAAATGTTGGTAAATCAACTCTTTTTAACGCGCTTACTAAAAAAAGTGTACCGGCAGAAAATTATCCTTTTTGTACTATTGACCCATCGGTAGGCATTGTCCCTGTACCTGATGAGCGCTTGGCGAAACTTACTGAAATCTCTCAATCAGAAAAAACAATCCCAGCAGTAATTGAATTCGTGGATATTGCAGGCCTCGTGAAGGGTGCGGCCGATGGCGAAGGTCTTGGAAATAAATTTCTTACAAACATTCGCGAGGTGGACGCAATTGCGGAGGTCGTTCGTGTTTTTAAAGATGACGATATTATTCACGTGGCTGGGAAAATTGACCCACTTTCAGATATTGAAGTAATCAATTTGGAATTAGTACTCGCAGATGAACAAAGTGTTTCAAAGCGTCTTTCAAATTTACAAAAAGATGTTAAGGCGGGAAATAAATTAGCAATTGCCGAAGAAGCCGTTCTAAAAAAGGTTGAAACTGTTTTACTCGAAGGGAAGCTCGCAAGTACACTTTACTTAAGTAAAGAGGAGAAAGAGATTATAAAAGGGATGAATTTACTTACTATGAAGCCAATTTTGTATGTGCTGAATACTTCAGCGGCCGCTGAAAATATTTCAGATATTAAAGACAGAGTGCCGGGGCTTTATGTTGAAATTGATTCGGTATTTGGTACCGGTTTTGATGAATTAATAAAGAAAAGCTATGAGCTCCTTGGGCTAGAGACTTACTTTACAACAGGGAAAGACGAAACTCGTGCGTGGACTATTGAAAAAGGTTCAACAGCGCCCGTTGCAGGAACAGCAATTCATACAGATTTTAAAGATAAATTTATTCGCGCAGAGGTGGTTTCTTATGAAGATTTAGTTTCGTCTGGCTCATATGCCAATGCACGAGAAAAAGGGAAGTTAAGGGTGGAAGGAAAGGAATATATAGTGAAAGATGGGGATGTAATAGAGTTTAGGATATAAAACAAAGGACACACGCAATTTCTTGCTTGTGCCCTGTAAGCTCACTGCTAGTTCGCTTTTCTCGCTCTCTTGCGAGGGCGGCGGACTAAGGGTTTCGGATTGAAGCGGGCACAACGGCAGAAAAGCGAGCCGTGGTGACACCTGCGGCAAATTACCTTTCGGGCCATCTTTCATCACCTCCTTTGGGCCAATGTTTGTCTCGTGTTAATATAGCAGAATGGAACCAAATAATACATCAAAAATACTTCGTTGGTCTCTTATTATTGGAATGGTAATAGTTATAAATCTTTTCTTTAATTACGCACTTTCTCTTATTTACAAACAGCCAGATTTCGTAAAATTTTGCCCAAATACTGAACAGATAGTAGAAGCAAATACGAAAAATTCTTGTGTATCAAAGGGTGGTCAGTGGAATGAAAACAATTATTACGCTCCACAAAAAACAGAAGCAACGGGCTTTTGTGATTTGCAATTCACTTGCAGGCAGGATTATGACTCTGCGCAAAAAACATATGACAGAAATGTTTTTGTGACGCTAGTAATTCTTGGAGCGCTCTGTGTGGCTGGAGGAAACTTCTTTAAAGGTAATATGACAATAGGCCAGTCGCTCTCACTCGCTGGTGTGCTTTCATTTATTGTTGCTTCAATGCGTTATTGGGGTTCAGCAGATGATTCTATAAAAGTAATAATTCTCGGCATAGCCTTAGCAATTCTTGTGTGGGTGGCATTCAAAAAGTTTCGCGATTAAAGGTTTGCTCGCTAATAGTGTCGGCGAACGCGCATAAAACCCCCAGCGAGGGTTTTTGCTATGCTCATCTCGTCAGAGTAAAGAGCCCCTCGCTACGCTCAGGGTCCTGACTCACCATGCTGACTCGATTCCGCAATGTTCGGCGAAACTATTAGCTCGCTTAAAAGTTCGAAGGAAAATGGTATATTTTAATGAATGAGTAAATACGACCCGTTAAAAATAGAGAAAAAGTGGCAAAAGTATTGGGATTCTAAAAAACTATATAGAGCCAAGGAATCAGGGGACAAAAGCTACATCCTTGTTGAGTTCCCGTATCCGTCCGGCGATGGTCTTCATGTGGGGCATGTACGAAGCTATACAGCTCTTGATGTAGTGGCTCGTAAGAGGCGAATGGAGGGCAAAAACGTGCTTTATCCAATGGGCTGGGACGCCTTCGGTCTTCCCGCGGAAAGCTATGCCGTAAAAACAGGCATACATCCCGAAGTAACCACAAAGAAGAATATAAAAAATTTCAGAAAACAGATGCAGTCCCTAGGGCTTTCTTTTGACTGGTCGCGCGAAGTAAATACGACAGATCCAAAATATTTCAAATGGACACAGTGGATTTTTCTGCAACTTCTTAAACACGGACTTGCATACAAAGCAAAATCGGAAATTAACTGGTGTCCACAAGACAAAATCGGTTTAGCAAATGAAGAGGTAGTTGATGGGAAATGTGAAAGGTGCGGTACACCGGTAGAAAAAAGAGAAAAGGAACAATGGATGCTTGCCATCACAAAATACGCAGAGCGCCTGCACGATGATTTAGAGACGTTGGATTATCCAGAACGAGTAAAAATTCAACAAAGAAATTGGATAGGAAAAAGCGAAGGTGCAGAAATAGAATTTGGAATAAAGAATAATGAATTAAAAATAAAAGTTTTCACTACTCGCCCAGATACTATTTTTGGCGCGACATATATGGTACTGGCGCCGGAGCATGAGCTTGTTAAAAGTTTAGCAATTACAAACAGGGAAGAGGTTGAAAATTATATTGCTCAATCTAGAAAGAAGACAGAAATAGAAAGAACATCAGAAGGGAAGCAAAAAACAGGGGTTGAATTAAAAGGAGTAAAAGCAATCAATCCTGCCAACAAAGAAGAAGTTCCGATATGGATTGCAGATTATGTTTTACCTCATTACGGCACAGGAGCAATTATGGCTGTGCCATCTGATGATGCGCGAGATAATGAATTTGCCCAAAAATACAACTTACCAATTGTTAAAGATTACGAAAAAGCAGGTTTTGAAGATTTTGGCAAAAAAATTACTCGTTTTAAACTTCGTGATTGGGTTTTTTCAAGACAGCGATATTGGGGAGAGCCAATTCCAGTAATACATTGTGATAAATGTGGAACGGTGCCAGTACCAGAAAAAGATTTACCTGTAAAACTTCCTAAAGTTAAAAAGTATACCTATACAGATACGGGGGAGTCACCACTAGCGAGCGTTTCTAAATGGGTAAATGTGAAGTGTCCGCAATGTAAAGGTTTCGCGAAAAGGGAGACCGACACAATGCCAAACTGGGCGGGTTCAAGCTGGTATTTCTTACGTTATATAGACCCCAAGAATTCTAAATTATTTGCAGATATTGAGAAATTAAAATATTGGCAACCTGTTGACTGGTATAACGGAGGGATGGAGCACACCACGCTTCACCTCCTTTACTCTCGTTTTTGGAATAAATTTTTATATGATCAAAAGTTAGTCCCAACATCTGAGCCCTACACAAAAAGAACTTCTCACGGAATGATTTTAGCTTCCGGTGGAGAAAAAATGAGCAAATCTAGGGGGAATGTGATAAACCCAGACGACATAGTAAAAAAATTCGGAGCAGACACATTGCGCCTATATGAAATGTTTATTGGTCCATTTGAGCAGGCAGTTAGTTGGTCACAGGATGGCATCGTGGGTCCGAGGAGATTTTTGGAAAGAGTTTTCGTACTTGCTGAAAAGGTAAAAAATATTGAAATGTCATCAATGACTAGTTCAAGTGTTTTTGAGAAAACAATTGAAAAAGTTGGTAATGATATTGAAGAAATGTCTTTCAATACTGCAATATCTCAATTAATGATTTGCGCGAATGCATTAGAAAAAGAAAAAGAGATTCCTCAGAAAAATTTCGCAAGATTCTTGCAAGTGCTCGCCCCTTTTGCGCCACACATAGCCGAAGAGCTTTGGCAGAAAATTGGTATGAAAGGATCAATACACCAATCAGAGTGGCCTATTGCTCAAAAAGTCTCAGAAAGCAGTGTTGTGAAAATTTCTGTCCAAATAAATGGGAAATTTAGAGGGGTGATAGATATAAAAAATACAGATACAGAGGAAGAAATAGCCTCAAAGATAGAGAAAAATGAGGAATTGAAAAAATATATTTCTAGCCCAGTAAAGAGGCGAATTTATGTTCCGGGAAGGATAATAAATCTGATAATTTAGGCAAAAATTATCCCCAGTTTTGATACCGCTTGACCTTTTTACCTAATAATGATAAAAAGCATAGGTATTAATTACACAATATGTCATCAAAAACAGCAAAAAAGGCTCAAATAAAGCTAAATTTCAAGCCAAAACAGGTCACTAAACAGCTTCTTTCGGTATTGCCGTTGAGGGCGAGAGACATCGTTACAAAGCGATATGGGTTAGGTGGAGAGACAAAACCAATGACCCTTGAAGCCATAGGCAAAAAGTATGGGATCACTCGTGAAAGAGTTCGTCAGATAGACGAATATTCTCTAAACAATATCCGTAAATCAAAGGAATATACAAAACAATCCGAAGTATTTGAAGAACTAAAAAATGTTTTGAGAAAACTTGGCGGAATAATAGTTCATCAAGAGCTTTTAGATGAGCTTGGTAGCGACCAGTCAAGTCAAAATTTTATACATTTCCTATTAGTTTTAGGTGAGCATTTCACAAAGGAAAAAGAAGACGAACAGTTTAGACACAGATGGCATATAGATGAAAATCTCGCTAAAAATGTGCATTCTGCTTTGGAAAAACTCTATGTGTCTCTAGACGACAGTGAGCTTGTGCCAGAATCAGAACTAGTAAAAAAGTTTTTGGAATATGTAAAAGATGTTTCAGACGAATACAAACAGGACGAAATAATAAGGCGTTGGCTCAACCTTTCTCACAAAGTAGGGAAAAACCCTCTAGGAGAATGGGGCAAAACTTCTTCTTCAAATGTAAAGGCAAAAGGCATCAGAGATTATGCATATCTTGTTATACGCAAGCACGGGTCGCCCATCCACTTTAGAGATGTTGCCAAAGCTATTACTACATATTTCAATAAGCGCGCACACGTTGCTACTACTCACAACGAACTGATTAAAGATGCTCGTTTTGTGTTGGTAGGTAGAGGGCTCTATGCTCTAAAAGAGTGGGGATATGCTCCAGGGGTGGTAAAAGATGTAATAGTGTCTATCATTGAAAAGAGCGGACCACTTCCAAAGGATAAAATAATCGAGAAAGTTTTGAAGGAAAGATACGTAAAAGAAAATACTATATTGGTTAATCTTCAGAACCCAAAATTCTTTAAAAGAGACAAAGAGGGTAAATACCACTTCCTAGGTAACAAATAACAAAAAATCCCCGTATATACGGGGATTTTTTGTTATAATTTGAAAGTAAATGAGTGAACTTTTTTCAAATGCATCATTTCTTGAAAGACTGTTAAGTGCTTTTAGCGCTTTGTGGTCTTTCTGGACAGTATGGCTCCCATTAGTACTAGGAACAGTTTTTTATGAGACATGGATGAAATATGTCCATACAAAATTTATTGCCGAAAAGGAAACTGTTCTTTTAGAGATTAGAATTCCTCGAGACATAACTAAATCTCCTGTGGCTATGGAAATATTTTTGAATTCTCTTTATCAATCTTCATCTGGAAATTTCATTTCAGTATTTTTGAAGGGGAGCGTTAGACCGTGGTTTTCTCTCGAAATTGTTTCTCTTGGTGGCAATGTTAAATTTTTTATCTGGTGTCAGAAATCTTCAAAAAATTCTATTGAAGCCCAGCTTTATTCCCAATATCCGAACATAGAAATATATGAGGCGGAGGATTATTCACTTCCGGTAGTTTATGACCAAGAGTCCATTGGTTTAAATGGAGCCCAGCTCACACTTACAAAGCCGGACCCATATCCAATAAAAACTTATGTAGATTATGGTTTAGATAGAGACCCTAAAGAAGAATTTAAAATAGATCCTATAACCCCGCTCATAGAATTTTTAGGAAGTCTCAAGCCGCAAGAGCAGGGCTGGGTGCAGATTCTTGTACAAGCGCACAAAACAGAAAAAGCCCTCGAGGGTAGGATTTTCAAAAAGAAGGAAGATTGGAAAAAAGCTGCTAAAGATGAAATAAAAAAAATAGTAAAAGATAGTATTTTTGCTGGGGGCAAAGATAAAGATGGCAACGAAATAAAAACTGATTACGGAAGAATTTCTTCTGCAGAAAAAGACACCATACTTGCTATTGAGAGAAGTATTTCTAAAAACGCTTTTGATACCATGATTAGATTAATCTATGTAGCGCCGAAGGATGTCTTTAATTCAGGCGGACTGGGAGGAATTATTGGCTCTCTTGGGTCTTTCAACTCATTAACTCTCAATGGGTTCAAAAAAGGATGGGGCCCCACTTACGATTATGCTTGGCAAGATTTTGGTAAGAAAAAAGAGCATATTAATAAAAGAAAATTGCTCGAAGCGTATAAAAAAAGGTCTTTCTTTAATATTCCTTACAAAAATTTTCATGGTAAACCCTTTGTGTTGACCACCGAAGAGCTGGCAACCATTTTCCATTTCCCTGGAGAAGTCTCCAAGACCCCCACATTTGAACGTATTCTTTCCAAGAAAAGTGAAGCTCCTGCTAATCTTCCTATATAAGCGCGTAAAAATGGATGCCGAAACATTAAAGAAGAATATTCTCCGGTACGAATTTTTCGGAGTGCTTTTTATAATCTTTTTTAGTTTTCTTTTACTTTTTTCAATACCAAATTCCACTACCACTTTTCCAAAGTATTTTGATGTGCCAAAAGGAGCAAGTTTGGGAGAAATCTCATTGAGCCTTCGAGAAAAAGGGCTTATAAGAAATGAGCTCCCATTCAAACTATGCAGTTATCTTTTTGGACACCTAGAATCAAAGGCCGGGGTCTATAATTTCGAAAAACCTCTGGGAGCATGCCGAATAGCCAAAAGGATAAACAAAGGCACCTACTCTTTATCGTCTTTGAAAATTACAATTCAAGAAGGCTTGTCAAAAAAAGAAATACTAAATAAATTCAGAGATTTTCCAAGATTTAATTTCAGAACATTTTTGGCTACAGCCCCCGAAGGGTATTTATTTCCAGATACTTATTTTTTTGACCCAAATATGACAGAAAAAGACGTCATAGAGATAATGACAAACAATTTTAAAAAACATATAGAACCACTAGAGATTGATATAAAAAAGACCAAACGAAGTGAGGCAGATATTATAAAAATGGCTTCAATCGTGGAGAGAGAAACCATATTTCCTGAAGATAGAGCAAAAGTGGCGCAAGTATTATGGAAACGCCTCGATATGGGTATGGCGCTTCAAGCAGATGCCACGTTCATATACATAAATGGCAAAGGTACTTTTCAGTTAACGACTGATGATTTGAAAATAGATTCTCCATACAACACGTACGTCCATACGGGTTTACCTCCTACCCCAATAGGGAATCCGGGGCTTGAGTCTATAAAAGCAACTCTTTATCCGGCGAAAACAAATTATCTGTATTTTCTTTCAGACAAAGCTGGGCATATGTATTTCGCTAAAACTTTTGAAGAACATCAGATAAATAGAGAAAAATATCTAGGAAAATAATTTTATAACAGAACCGCCCGCGAGAGCGCGGGGGCTCTGCGGGCGGGTTACGGGTTGAGGAACTTTTCCTTTCTTGCATTCCACAACTCCTCGAGCTCCACCTCAGAGAAAAGGGGGTTCGAGATGCGGAATACAGCCTTGATCTGTCGGTTCGTCTGTTTTTCCACGACTATTGTGATGACGTGGATGAGAAGGCCGATTGCCCAGAAACAGATTCCGACAGCTACCACAATGAGGTCCATTGGGTTCTGAGAGCCACCAACGATCTCATTGGAGCCGACAACGAAAAACAATGCACCGAGCAAGATTAGAACGATTGGCATTTGATTTACCAAGGTTAGGGGTCTTTTTCTATTATATAACACTAGTTAAACGTTTGTCAAGTATTTTATCTTGTATCCCAAATAAGCCCTAAAATAGAGCTTTCTGGTAATATCAAAGTGTGAAAAATAAAAAACCGAGGGCAATAGTAGGCATGTCTGGAGGAGTGGATTCCTCTGTTTCCGCATATTTGCTCAAAAAAAGAGGTTTTGATGTTGTGGGAGTATTTATAGAAACATGGCACCCAGAGGGATTTTATTGTCCTGAAAAAGAAGAGAGGCGTGATGCCATGAGAGTGGCTTCATCTCTAGATATACCTTTGTATACAGTAGACGCAAAAAAACTCTACAAAAAATATGTAGCCGATGAAATGATAAGAGAATATAAAGCCGGAAGGACTCCCAATCCAGATATTTTGTGCAATAAATTTGTTAAATTCGAAACTCTTTTTCAAATCGCTAAAAAACTTGATGCTGATTTTGTGGCAACGGGACACTATGCGTGTATAAACATAGAAGACGGAAAGACCGTGTTAAGCGAGCCGAAAGACAAAGAAAAAGACCAGACCTATTTTTTGTGGGCAGTATCTAATGAAAAATTAGAACAAATAATTTTTCCGCTTGAAAATCTTACAAAACAAGAAGTTAGGGCAATAGCAAAAAAAGCAGGTATTCCAGTAGCAGATAAAAAAGACAGTCAAGGCATATGTTTTCTTGGCCCTCTTGATTTAAAGAAATATTTGAAAATAAACATAACAACCAAAAAAGGGAAAGTAAAAAATATCAAAGGGGGAATAATAGGAACCCACGACGGAGTATGGTTCTACACTGAAGGGGAGAGACACGGTTTTAACATCACAAAAAAAGGTGTAAATGATGAGCCGATGTATGTATTAAAAAAAGATGTGAAAAACAACACTCTGACTGTTGGATCTCAAAAAGATTTATCTAATGAATATACATTCAAGCTTACAAAAGTTTCTTTCAATGAAGATACCCGTCTTCTTAATGGGGGTCTTTTTGATGCAAGATTTAGATATCGACAAAAAAAGCAAAAAACCGAACTTTTCAAAAAAACAGGCAATTGGTATGTCTCTGTAAAAAGCCCTACCCCTATAGCGGAAGGTCAATCAGTGGTTTTTTATAAAGGCCAAAAAGTCATGGGTGGGGCAATACTTAGCTAATGTTATACTTTCTGTATGACGCCTATTTATGTTTTAAAAGCTAGCGGTGAAAGAGAGCTTTTTGATGAAAACAAGCTTCGCAACTCTCTTATTAGAGCCGGTGCCAATGCGCAAAATGCAGAAGTGATAGTTGCTGAAGTTGTGGGGGAATTAGCAGAGAACACAAAAACGGTAGAGATATATAAAAAGGCTTTTGAGCATCTTCATAAAATGTCGCCTTCCTCTGCCAAGAGGTATGTTTTAAAAAGAGCGGTTATGGATCTTGGACCGTCTGGATTTCCGTTTGAAAAATATGTGGCAGAAATCCTAAACAGAAAAGGCTTTCAAACCAAAACAGACGAAATAATGTTGGGTGAATGTGTACCTCATGAGGTTGACGTAGTTGCGTGGAATGAAAAAGATTTAATAGCGGTGGAGGCTAAATTTCATAACGAATTGGGAATCAAGTCCGATTTAAAAGTTGTTTTGTATGTTAAGGCGCGTATAGATGATTTGAAAAATACTACTTTTAATTACGATGGGTCCAACAGAAAAGTAACTGAAGGCTGGCTCGTAACAAATACTAAATTTACTACAACCGCCATACAGTACGCAGAATGCACCAAATTAAAACTTGTCGGGTGGAACTATCCAGAGCAAGGCAATTTGCATGATTTGATTTTGGAAACGAAGACACTCCCTATTACATGCCTGAGCCTACTTAATGAGACACAGAAGCATTCTTTATTAGAACAAGGCGTGGTTTTTGCCGATTCGTTGCTAACTAATCAGGGAATATTGAAGTCTATTGGATTAAATGATGAAAAAATTAAACATGTCTTACACGAAGTAAGCAGTTTGTAACCTATGCACGAAAAACCAATTATTTTTTTAGATACAGAAACCACAGGCCTTACGGATAAAGACCGCCTTGTGCAAATATCTTATAAAGTCTGGAAAACAGGTGAAGAAGGCACGGAGCTTTTTAAACCACCGGAAGGTATAGAGCTGTCTTTTGAAGCGACAAGTGTTCATCACATCACTCGGGCGATGGTTGCGGATAAACCTCTTTTTGTAGAAAGCGAAATGAAGAAGCGTCTAGAGGAGTTATTTGCACAGGGTTCAATAATGGTTGCCCATAATGCTCTTTTTGATATGGGAGTTATTGCATCAGAAGGCTTGGTACCGCAAAAATATATTTGTACTTTAAAGGTTGCTAGACACTTGGATAAGGAGGCAAAACTTACAAATCACAAGTTGCAGTATTTGAGGTATGCCTATGATTTAGATGCAGAGGGTCAGGCGCACGATGCTCGTGGAGATGTAGCTGTGCTTGAAAAACTTTTTGAATTTTTCTTAAAAGATGTTTCTTTGGAGGAAATGATAGAAATATCTGGAAGGCCTAGTCTCATCAGGCGTTTTTCTTTTGGAAAATACAAAGGCGAATTGGTTGAAGATATATTAAAAAAGGATAGGGAATACTTAGAATGGTTTTTGGAAACCAAAAAGAAAGAAAACCCCTTGAATGAAGACTGGGTGTACACATTGACTGAGATTTTGAAATGAATATAGATCCAGAAATGAAGAAAGTAAAAGAAGACTTATTGGAAGATGAGTCGCTTCCTTTGTATAAATATAGAACCGAGGAACACAATTTTCCTGTGATAGGAGAGGGAAGTCATAGCGCGAAAATAATGTTTATTGGCGAAGCCCCTGGAAAAAATGAAGCAAAAACAGGAAGGCCGTTTGTGGGGCGAGCTGGGAAAATATTAGACGAGCTTTTAGCGAGCGCGGACATTTCAAGAGAAGATGTTTACATAACTAACATTGTGAAAGATAGACCACCTGAAAATCGTGACCCAACTGAAGAGGAAATAAAATCATACGGGCCATATTTGGATAGACAATTAGAAATAATTAGACCAAAAGTTATTGCTCCACTCGGGCGGTTTTCAATGAAGTATATTTTGGATAAATTTGATTGTTTAGAAAATGAACTGCCAATTTCAGAGCTTCACGGCAGAGTAATAGATGCAGATGCGTCATTTGGCGCAATAAAAATTGTGCCTTTATATCACCCGGCAGTTGCTATCTATACCCAAAGCAAAAAACCAGAGCTCGTAAATGATTTTGCTGTTCTAAAAACCCTTATCTAGCAAAACGAGTCTTATTTATACTGTTCGTCTCGGAAGTTTTTCAGCATAGGTAAGTCAAGACCCCGTGAGATAAGGACTCGGGTATTTGCCTTCACGGAGAGATATACCGCGCTCCTAAAAGGCAAACACCACTCGTCCTCTGGTATCTCACGGGGCTCTTTACTTTAAAAAACTGAGAGACAGCAAAATTTTTCGCTGGAAAAATTTATTCGTGAATGGTGCAAACAAGGCTCGTTTTAAAGCGCTAATATGTTATATTTTTGCTATGGAGTCAGCAGAAATAAGGCGCAGATTCATAGATTTTTTTGTTAAAAGGGGACATATCGAAATCCCATCCGCTTCTCTTATACCGAGTGAAGTTTCTGCTACACAGAAAACGCTTTTTAATAGTGCAGGGATGCAACCCCTCATTCCATATCTTTTGGGCAAGGAGCACCCAAAAGGAAAAAGGTTGGTTGATATTCAAAAATGTATTCGCACCGGAGACATTGATGATGTTGGCGACAATAGGCACCTAACCTTTTTTGAAATGCTCGGCAATTGGTCTCTTGGAGATTATTTTAAAGAGGATGCTATTAAGTGGAGCGTTGAGCTTTTAACCTCAAAAGAAGAAGGTTTTGGTTTAGATTTAAACAGGCTCTATATAACTTGTTTTGAGGGCGATGAAAATGCGCCAAAAGATACTGAATCAGCGGGCATTTGGATGAAAAATGGTATTGCAGAAAATAGAATTTATTTTTTGGGAGCCGAAGATAATTTTTGGAGTGCGGGAGACGATGGCCCGTGTGGCCCAGATACAGAAATGTTTTATGACCTTACAGAAAATGGGCTGGGAAATTTATCTAAAGAAGAATTTTTGAAAGCAGTAAAGGATGAGACTGTTGTAGAAATTTGGAATGATGTTTTTATGGAATATGAGAAAAAAGATGGGAAAGTTATTGGAAAACTAGCTAATAAAAATGTTGATACGGGGGCTGGGCTTGAAAGGTTAACCTCTGTGATGCAGGGCAAGAAAACCGCATATGACACAGACATTTTTGCGCCACTACTATTGCCATTGCGGGAGTTCGATTCTAAGGCGGGTCGTTCTTCAAGAATTATCGTTGACCACATACGTACCGCGGTATTTATGATAAATGATGGGGTTGTGCCATCAAATACAGACAGAGGCTACATTTTACGGCGCTTACTTCGTAGGGCATACATTCATACAAAGAAAATAAAAGCAGATTTGTCAGAACTAGTTATTGTTGCTGAAATTGTTATTGGTCATGTCATTTATAAAAATCACTATGATTTTGACGCGAATTTAATAAAACAAGTCATAACTGAGGAGATAAATAAATTTAAAGAAACCCTCGAAGCCGGTCTCAAGCATTTTGAAAAGGGAGAAGACCCTTTCGTTTTATTTACTTCCTACGGGTTTCCTTTTGAACTTACAAAAGAGCTAGCAAAAGAAAATGGAAGAGAAATAAATGAAAAAGAGTTTCAGGAGAAATTTAAAGCCCATCAAGAACTGTCTCGCGCGGGGGCGGAACAAAAGTTTAAAGGTGGGCTTGCAGGCCACGGCGAAATGGAGACCAAATACCACACGGCCACACACTTGCTTCACGAAGCCTTAAAAAGGGTGCTAGGAGAGCATGTTGGACAGAAGGGTTCAAATATCACTCCAGAAAGGTTGCGCTTTGATTTTGCCCATTCACAAAAAATGACAGAGGAGGAAAAGCAAAAAGTGGAGAACATTGTGAATGAGAAAATTGCTGAAAAGTTGCCCGTCCAGAATATTATTTTGCCAAAAGAAGAGGCGATGAAGATTGGGGCACGGCATCTGTTTAGCGAAAAATATGGAGACGAGGTTTCTGTTTATTTTATTGGCAGTGATTTAGAGCATGCATTTTCAAAAGAATTCTGTGGTGGACCTCATGTCGCAAATACAGGAGATTTGGGCACATTTAAAATCCAGAAAGAAGAAGCTGTGGCGCAAGGTATTCGCAGGATAAAAGCAGTGCTTGAATAAATTTTTCCTAATACACTTTTTCAACAACACAGTTATTGTTTATGCTTCGGCATAGAGGTATAATCATTTTATAAATGACTAAAAATGTACTTCAGGATATGGTGCCTCCCAATGGTGGCAGATCAATACGAAATGTACCTCTACCAAAGGGCAGGAGAGAGACCCCTACTTTAATGCGTGATTCTGGGCCAGTACTCCCAAGACCCCCAAAGAGGTCAATGAAATTTTCTATGCCAAATTTTGGTGGTACCAAAAAAGTTTGGTGGTGGATAGGTGGGGTGGTAGGGATCCTTGCTATAGCGCTTGTGGTGATGTCTTTCATGTCTGGGGCGCGTATAGAAATAACTCCAAGAGTAGTGAAAGCTAATTTCACAGATATTTTTAATGGTTACAAAGTGGACTCAGTAGCGAGTGGAAAAGAGCCAAGTAATTCTCTTCCTTTCCAAGTAGTTACAATTACCAAAACTGGAGGAAAAACCGTGAAGGCTAATGGCGAAGAGGAGGTTCAAAGAAAAGCTAGCGGTACGATAGTTATTTACAATGACGCCGGCACAGCTAGTCAAAGACTAATAAAAAATACGCGCTTTGAGAGCCCAGAAGGCTTAATATTCAGAATTTCAGATTCTGTTGTGGTACCAGGGCAAAAAACTGTAGACGGCAAGAAAATACCCGGAAGCATTGAGGCTGTGGTTTATGCCGATGATATAGGAGAAAAATACAATATAGGCCTAACCGATTTCACTATCCCAGGCTTTAAGAATGACCCTAAATACAAAACAATGTACGCGCGCTCAAAGACTCCTATGTCTGGCGGTTTTGTTGGGATGATGAAAAAAGTGGCTGAAGCGGACAGGGTGGTAGCAGAAACAGAAATAGAAAATGCCCTAAAGGCAGAGCTTATAAAATCAGCCAAAAGCCAGATACCGTCGTCTATGATAATTCTTTCTGGATTAGAAAAGTTTTCTTTTGCCCCAGCCGATCAAAGTGAACCATCCGGAAGTTCTGTAAAGATAAATATAAATGGCTCTATAACGGCGGTTATTTCAGACAGAATAGTGCTCGGACAATTTTTAGCTAGCCAATCTTCTGAATTAAAAGATATTCCAGTAACTCTTTCAAACGCAGATAGCCTTGTCTTCGCGCTGAAAGATGGCTCAAAATTTGACCCCACACGAGACCAAAGTATGCAATTTAGTATAAAAGGAGACCTGGTATTTGTAGGAGATATAAAAAATGAAGAGCTAATAACAGCATTAAGCGGAAAACAAAAAACAGATTTACAAACCGTGAAAGAGACATTCCCAGCAATAGATCAGATGAAAGTAAGCCTCTTGCCCCCATGGGTATCAAAGTTGCCCGTAATGGCCAAAGACTTTACTATAGTAGTGAACAAACTGGAGCAATAAATATATAAAACTACTAACTGAATGGCACATCAGCAAAAAGAGAAGATTATAGGAACCGTAATAGAAGCCTTACCAAACACCCTTTTCAGGGTTTCTTATAAAGACGGCGAAAATGAAGCAGAGATGCTTACTTTTTTGTCTGGGAAAATGAGACTTCATAGAATAAGGATTTTGGTGGGCGATAGAGTAGAAATAGAAAAAGACGAATATGGAGGAAAGGGGAGGATTGTAAAAAGACTCTAGCTAGACATATTTAGCTATATAGTTTAGTATTTGGTCTCTTATGAAAGTAAAATCTTCCGTAAAGAAAATGTGTGAAAAGTGCCAAACCGTACGCCGTCGAGGGGTGGTGTATGTTATTTGCAAGGCAAATGCCCGTCATAAACAAAGACAAGGATAAAAATGCGTATACTCGGTATCACAATTCCAGAAGAGAAAAGACTAGAAATAGGGCTTACCGTTATTTATGGTATAGGCCGATCTAGGGCGCAAGAAATATTGAAAAAAGCGGGGGTTGATTACGGCGCTCGTCCAGCCAGTCTATCTGTAGAATCTGAAAACAAAGTTCGATCGCTAGTAGAATCTTTTACAGTAGAGGGGGATTTAAAGCGCCAAGTAGCGGGTAATATTAAGCGCTTAAAGGATATAAAGGCGTATAGGGGTACTAGGCATGCTAGAGTGCTACCTGTACGAGGACAGAGAACAAAGACAAATTCGAGGACACGCAGGGGCAACGTCAGAAAGACCATGGGTACAGGGAGAAAGGCAGTAGAAAAGAAATAACACTTGCCAAAATTTTAATGTTCCTATACAATATTCTTCTCGCATTTATATACGAGAATTTTGGTATTCAAGTCAAGTTTTGGGGCTAGATACGCTAGAAACCGATTGAGTTCCGGATAGCCAATGGGTAAAAAACGAATAGTAAAAACAGAATCACAGGAAGGTGAGGGTGCAAAGACTGCACCTGCTTCTTCGTCTAAAAAAAGAACTGAATCAGGGAAGTTATATGTAGAGTCTACTTATAACAATACAAAGCTTACGCTTACAGATTCGAAGGGCAATACTCTCGCTTGGTCTTCTTCTGGCTCACTTGGATTTAAGGGGGCAAAAAAAGGAACACCCTTTGCAGCCGCTAAGGTGGGCGAGCTTTTGGCACAAAATGCTCAGAATATAGGAATAAAGAAGGTTGATGTAGTAGTAAAGGGAGTAGGCTCTGGAAGAGAGTCGTCTATAAGAGGGTTTTTGACGAAAGGAGTTATTTTGGGGACGATTCGTGACATGACTCCAGTTCCGCATAATGGCCCAAAACCTAAAAAACCAAGAAGAGTATAAATATGAAATTAGGACCAAAATATAAAATAGCGAGAAGACTTGGGGCACCTATTTTTGAGAAAACTCAAACTCAAAAATATGCTCTTAATCTTTCCAAAAAAGAAAGAGCTGGGAAAGTTCCTCAAAGACCAAAATCCAACTTCGGTATGCAACTTTTAGAAAAGCAGAAAGCTAGATACACATACCTAATAACAGAAAAACAATTTGCGAAATATGTGAAAGAGGTTTTAGAGAAAAAAGACTCTCACGGACAGAGCAGATTGTATGCAAAACTTGAAAGCAGATTGGACAATGTTGTGTACAGAGCTGGATTTAGACCTACCCGTACAGCATCAAAACAGGCAGTTTCTCATGGCCACATCTTGGTCAATGGCAAAAAAGTAACCATACCATCGTTTAATGTTTATGTCGGGGACAAGGTACAAATTCGTCCACAAAGCTCTAGCTCACCAATGTTTGCTGATTTGGTAGAAAAAAATAAAACTTATACTCCACCTCAGTGGTTAAAGACAGATCCAGAAAAGATGGAAGCGCTTGTCACGGCAGTTCCTGAAATCAGCCAAGCGGAGACGATGTTTGATTTAAATGCAGTGCTTGAGTATTACGCAAGATAAAAATAACAAAAATTACCATGAATGATATATCAATTGTTTTACCATCAAAACCAAAGATAGTAACTGAAGAAGGGTTTTCAGGGATGTATGAAATAGACGGATTGTATCCGGGCTATGGTCACACACTTGGAAATTCTTTGAGAAGGATTATTTTGTCGTCTCTTCCAGGAGCTGCTATCACTCAAATAAAAATAGACGGAGTTGAGCATGAATTCTCTACTATTTCTGGAATAAAAGAGGATGTGATAACCATTCTTTTAAATTTAAAGAAAATAAGAATAAGAATGTCTTCAAATGAAGCTCAGAAGATGACTCTAAAAGCGAAAGGCCCAAAGACTTTAACCGCAGGAGATATTGAGTTCCCAGGACAAATAGAAATATTGAATCCAGAACAGGAAATATGCACTTTGGCTGATGGTAAAACATCTATAGATATAGAAATAACTGTAGAAAGAGGAATTGGCTATATGTCTAGAGAGGTCATCCAAAAAACAAAAATGGATGTAGGCGCATTGGCTCTCGATGCCATTTTTGCCCCTATACGAAGAGCAAGCTATGAAGTAGAGCAAATGCGTGTAGGCGACAGAACAGACTTCAATAGGTTGAGATTATTTATAGAAACCGATGGCACCATAACTCCGAAAGAAGCGTTGGAGAAATCTATAGAAATAATGATAAATCAGTTGAAAGCAATAATAGGCTTCAAAGAAGAGGAACCATTGCCAATAAGAGAAGTTTCTGAAAGTGCTCAGGTATCAGAAAAAGAACCAGATGCAGATGTATTGAAAACAAGAATGGAAAGCGTTGGACTTTCTGCTCGCACTATGAACGCGCTGTCTAATGCAAACATAAGAACAGTCGGCGGTCTTGCTAGAAAAAGAGAGAAAGACCTTTTGGAAGTAGACGGATTAGGTGCAAAAGGAATTCAAGAAATCAGAAAAGCATTAAGCGAATTCGGTATCACTCTCAAGGACTAAAACACAAAAATAGAAAATATCATGCGTCATCACAAGAATAAAAGAACATTAGGGAGAGACAAAAATCAGAGAAATGCACTCTTGAAGGGTTTGGCGCATTCTTTGGTGTTGCGTGGACGCATCGAAACTTCAGAAGCAAAGGCAAAAGAAGTAAGACCTTATGTAGAAAGATTAGTAACACGAGCCAAAGTGGGCACTCTTGCGTCGCGCAGATTCTTAATAGGGGAGATAGGCGAGAAACAAGCAAAAAAACTTATTGAAAAATTGGCCCCACAATATAAAGATAGAAAAGGTGGATACACAAGGATTATAAAGACTGTAAGACGTTTGCAAGACGGATCATACAGGGCTTATATAGAATTCGTATAAAACCATGACAAAAAAGATTTACACAATAAACGCAGAAGGAAAAAGACTCGGAAGGATAGCCTCGGAAGCGGCAAAGGTTCTTATAGGGAAAGACTCAGTAAACTATGCACCCAACAAAGAAGGCGAAACTTTTGTTGTTATAGAGAATGTAGGAAAACTTTTGATAACTGAAAAGAAGAAAAAAGAGAAGATGTATAGAGCGCACTCTCAATACCCAGGAGGTCTTACAGAAGAGTCTTTAGGGAGATTAATGGATCGTCGTGGAGTGGAAGAAGCTGTAAAAAAGGCAGTGGATGGAATGCTTCCTAAAAACAAGCTGAGAACCCCAAGAATGAAAAGACTAACAGTAAAGAAATAATATGTCGGAAACTAAAAAATATTTTGAAGCAGTAGGAAGAAGAAAAACCAGCGTGGCACGCGTTAGGCTCTCAAAAAGTGCAACTCTTTCTATAGTAATAAATGGAAAGCAGATGTCTGAATATTTTCCTGTAGCTGAATTGTGTGAAAAAGTGCTAGCTCCACTTAAAAATGCAAGTTTAGAAAATGCAGTCAGCGTTTCTGTAAAAGTTCTCGGAGGAGGAATTTCTTCTCAAGCAGACGCAGTGTCTCATGGCATAGCACGAGCCCTAAACATAATGGATACAGATTTGAGAAAATCTTTGAAAAAAGCAGGGCTGTTGAAGAGAGACCCTAGAATGAAAGAAAGAAGAAAATTCGGTCTGAAGAAAGCAAGAAAAGCTCCTCAGTGGTCGAAACGATAGGGACAATCGCGAAAATATTGCTTTCAAAAGCAAGCGTCAGAAGGTTACCAATGCTTTTGAAAGTAATATTTCCGCTGTAGGATATATAACTATAATGAAAAAAGACGACCAAGAGATTGAAATTGAAGAATTTATACCAGAAGACGGTGAGGGGAATACTCAGTCGCAAGTTTCTCGTTTGAAAGAAAAACTAAAAAAGACCGAAGAAAAAGCCAAAGAATATTTAGATGGTTGGCAGAGAGCTCAAGCTGATTTTATAAATTTGAGAAAACGAGATGAAGAAGAGATGAGGACGAGAGAAAAGTATTCGGGAGCTTTATTTGTAAAAGAATTGTTTCCTATTATTCATAGTCTAGAAATAGCTTCTGCAACAGACAAAGATATAAGTGCTATACTTTCTCAGCTTAACTCCGCGCTTAAAAAAATAGGGGTAGTCGCGATAGACCCACAGAATGAGACATTCAACCCAAGTCTTCACGAAGCGGTAAAAACCACTCTGACCACAGACCCTGATTTAGACCACAAAGTGGCAGAGGTTCTAGAGAAAGGGTACTTACTTCACGATAGAGTTTTGAGACCCGCAAAAGTGGCTGTATATAGCCACGAATAAGCCTTGATAAGTTATAGAATTTGTCCTATATTATCCGCACTTAATAGCTTAATAAATACCACATGGCAAAAATAATTGGAATAGATTTGGGCACGACTTATTCGGCAGTTGCCGTAATGGAAGCGGGTGTCCCAAAAATAATAGAAAACGCAGAGGGTGTGCGCACCACGCCGTCTATTGTCACTATTTCAAAAACAGGCGAAAGATTAGCTGGACTTTTGGCCAAAAGACAGGCAGTCACTAATCCTAAAAATACTATTTTTGGCATAAAAAGATTTATGGGGCATTTGTTTGATGACCCTGGGGTTCAAAAAGACAAGACGGTAGTGCCTTTTGAGGTATCAAAGTCTTCTAACGGAGGAGTTTTAGTAAAGATGGGAGATAAAGAACTTCGTCCAGAAGAAATTTCAGCTATGATTTTGCAAAAATTAAAAGCTGACGCAGAAGCAAAATTGGGAGAAAAAATCACAGAAGCTATTATCACGGTGCCTGCCTATTTTAATGATGCTCAAAGGCAAGCCACAAAAGATGCGGGCCAAATAGCGGGTTTAGATGTGAAAAGAATAATAAATGAACCCACAGCAGCGGCGCTCGCATACGGCTTTAATAAAAAGAAGAACGAAAAAATAGCAGTATTCGACTTCGGAGGAGGTACATTTGATATTTCTATTTTGGAAGTGGGAGACGATGTGGTAGAAGTAAAATCTACAGACGGCGACTCACATTTGGGAGGCAAGGATATAGATCAAAAAATAATTAATTGGCTGGCGGAAGAATTTAAAAAAGAATCCGGAATAGATGTAAGAAATGATGCTTTGGCTCTCCAGAGACTCGATGAGGCAGCAGAAAAGGCAAAAATAGAGCTTTCTACAACTCCAGAAACTGAAGTAAATATTCCGTTCCTAACTTCAGATTCTACTGGTCCGAGGCATCTCCTAATAAAGATGACCCGTGCCAAGTTAGAAGAATTGGCGCAAGAATTTTTGGATAGAGCCATGTCTATCACAAAGCGCGCTATGGAAGCTTCTCCATTTAAGGTTGGAGAAATAGACGAGGTTATTTTGGTAGGAGGGCAAACAAGAATGCCTGCCATGATTGAGGCAGTAAAAAAGTTTTTCAACAAAGAACCCAATAGAACAATCAATCCTGATGAAGTAGTGGCACTTGGTGCAGCGGTGCAGGCAGGTGTACTTTCTGGGGATGTAAAAGACATACTGTTGCTTGATGTTATCCCTCTTTCTTTTGGGATAGAAACTATGGGCGGGGTGGCAACAAAACTCATAGAGAAAAATACGACCGTCCCAGCTTCTCGTTCCCAAGTATTTTCTACTGCAACAGACAACCAGACGAGCGTAGAAATCCACATAGTTCAAGGAGAAAGACCAATGGCGGGCGATAACAAATCCTTGGGCAGATTTATTCTAGATGGTATACCGCCAGCTCCTCGCGGAATGCCACAAATAGAAGTGACATTTGATATTGATGCAAATGGGATATTAAATGTAAAAGCAAAAGATAAAGGCACCAATAAAGAGCAGTCTATAAGAATAGAGGCGTCGAGTGGATTATCTAAAGAAGACATAGAAAAAATGAAAAAAGATGCAGAGTTGCACGCCTCTGAAGATGCACAAAAGAAAGAAGTTGCAGAGGCACGTAATTTGGCAGAACAGCTCATTTACGCATCTGAAAAAGCTTTGAAAGATGCCGGAGATAAAGTGTCCGCCGATGTGAAGACAAGTGTAGAAGGAAAAATATCTGCACTTAAGTTAGTTAAAGACACAGGAACATCAGAGGCTATAAAGAAAGCCACTCAAGAGCTGTCGGACGAACTGCAGAAAGTCGGGCAGGCAATGCAACAGAATACACAGCAAACTCCTCCCACTGAAACTCCGCCTCAGACCCCACCAGAATCATCTACAGAAAATTCGAAACAATAATTTATTTGTTTCTAAATTTCTAAAATATGTCTAAAGATTATTACAAGATATTGGGTGTAGATAAAAAATCTACCAAAGACGATATTAAAAAGGCGTTTAGAAAACTCGCGCATGAATACCATCCAGATAAAAAAACTGGCAACGCTGACAAATTCAAAGAGCTAAACGAGGCATATTCGGTGCTCTCAGATGATAACAAGCGAGCTCAATACGACATGATGGGCAGTGGGGCATTTAATGGAGGTTTCAATGGGTTTAATGGGGCTCAGGGTTTTGATTTTTCTCAATTTGCACAACAATTTGGACAAGGAGGATTTAACTTTAATCAGGGTGGTATGGAGTTTGATTTGGGTGATATTTTTGGCGATATTTTTGGCGGAGGTTTTAGAAATAAAAAAGAGTCACGCGGGGCGGATATTCATGTAGAAATCAGAATTCCGTTTGAAGAATCAGTATTTGGCTCAGAGAGAAAAGTAAGACTTAATCATTATGTTGTCTGCGAAAAATGTAATGGCAGTACTGCGGAGTCTGGTTCCAAATTTAAAACTTGTGATACATGTAAAGGAAAAGGAAGTGTAAGAGAAGTGCGCAGGTCAATTTTGGGTTCAATAGCAACAGAGCGGATTTGCACGGTATGTGCTGGCTCGGGTGAAATTCCAGAGAAAACCTGCCCCCATTGCAAAGGCAAAGGAGTTTTCGCTAAAGACGAAATAATAAATATAAAAATTCCTGCTGGAATAAGTGATGGAGAAGTGTTGAGACTTTCAAAAATGGGCGAAGCTGTACGGGGAGGGGAGCAGGGAGATTTGTATGTTGGAGTCAAAGTGGACACTCATCCAGTTTTTACTAAAAATGGTGCAAATCTTCTAGCAGATTTTTCTGTAAAGTTGAGCGATGCGCTTTTGGGTGCAGAAATAAATTTTCAAACTTTAGATGGAATGGAGAAGGTAGTAATTCCTGAAGGAATAAAATTTGGTGACGTCATTCGAATAAAGGAAAGAGGCGTTAATGTAAGAGGCAAAAGGGGAGACATCTTACTTCGAGTAAAAATAGAGATGCCTAAAAAGTTATCAAAGGACGCTAAAAAACATATAGAGGAACTGAAGAAAGAGGGGTTATAGGGATAGGATAATTTTGTTATAATCCTTCTATGTCTAAAGGAATTTTAGTTTCTGGGATGCAACCATCAGGTAGATTGCATATAGGTAATTATTTCGGCGCCCTAAAGCAGTTTATTAACCTTCAAAATGAATACGAGTGCAGGTTCTTTGTAGCTAACATGCACGCTCTTACCACTACTCATGACCCAAAAAAACTTGCGTCGCAAACCCATGATTTGGTACTTGATTATCTAGGGGCCGGACTTGATCCTGAAAAGGTAGCTATTTTTTTACAATCAGATATTCCTCACGTAACAGAACTTGCATGGATATTTGAGTGCCTTATTACAATGCCATATCTTTCGCGCGCCCACGCATTCAAAGACGCTGAAGCAAAAAGAAAAGAAGTAAATGTTGGTACCTTCAACTACCCGCTCCTTATGGCGGCAGACATTTTGGTACACGACGCAGTAGTGGTGCCTGTAGGTAAGGACCAAAAACAGCACGTGGAAATCGCACAGGATGTGGCAGAAAAATTCAACAACTTGTTTGGAGAAACTTTTGCAAGACCAGAGCCACTTGTTATTGAGTCTGTGCAAACCATTTTGGGTACAGATGGCCAGAAAATGAGTAAAAGCTATAACAATGTCATCCCTCTTTTTGCAACAGATGCAGAAATAGAAAAAGCAGTCATGAGTATCACCACAGATTCAAAAGGGGTAGATGAGCCTAAAGATCCGGAAAAAGACACTGTTTTTATGCTTCATACATTAGTAAGCGATGCATCTTTGGCTGAAGATTTGAGGGCAAGATACGAAGAAGGGAAAATTGGCTATAAAGAATCAAAAGAGATACTAATAGATAGCCTCAAAAAGTTTATAGAACCTATGCGAGCAAAAAGAACGGAATGGGAAAATAAACCCGAAGAAGTACAAAAAATTCTTGAGCGGGGAGGAAAGAGCATGAGGCAAATCGTACATGAAAAAATGAAAGAGGTCAGAGAAAAAGTGGGTTTAATACACAACGAATAATATGAAAAGGACTCTTATAAAAGATTTACACGCATCCGTTGAACATGAAGTTTCAGTCTCTGGCTGGGTAGATGTGAGACGCGATCAGGGGAAACTTATTTTCCTTGATATTAGAGACAGAAGTGGAAAAATCCAAGCCGTTGCTTTACCAAATCACGAGGAAGTAATGTCTGTTGCCAAGGAATTAAGAACTGAATGGGTAATTGAGGCGAAAGGTATTCTTCACAAAAGACCTGAAAAAAATGTGAAAGAAGGTGATGAGAATGGAGACATAGAACTAGAAATCACAAGCATAAATGTTCTAAACAAAGCTGAAACTCCGCCTATAGACACAGATTCAGATGGCAAAGAAATTGGCGAGGAAGCTCGACTTAAATACAGATATATAGATTTGCGCCGTTCCAGAATGCAGAAAAACATTAGGAACAGACATAAAATAATCAAGTTTATCCGCGATTATTTAGACAAAGAAGATTTTATTGAAATAGAAACTCCCATACTTTCAAAATCAACCGCTGAAGGCGCGCGAGATTTTATCGTTCCTTCTAGACTTGATTTAGGTAAATTTTACGCTTTACCACAAGCGCCACAGCAATATAAACAGTTACTAATGTCATCTGGAATGGAAAGATATTTTCAAATGGCAAAATGTTTTCGTGACGAAGATTTACGCGGTGACAGACAGCCAGAATTTACACAACTTGATTTAGAAATGAGTTTTGTTGAAAGAGAAGATGTGATGGAGCTCAACGAAAAACTTCTGATCGCTTTGGTTTCTCTACTCTATCCAGAAAAAAAGATCGAGCAGGTTCCTTTTCCTAGAATCTCTTATAAAGAGGCTCTAGAAAAATATGGTACTGACAGGCCAGACTTGAGAGAAGACAAAAATAATCCAAACTCATTAGCCTTTTGTTGGGTGATAGATTTCCCATTTTTTGAGAAAACAGACAAATCCGACAACCCAAATGCTACTGGGGACTGGACGTTTACTCACAATCCTTTTTCAGGTGCACAACCAGAGTACGCTGACGATTTATTAAACAAAAAAAACATAGCGAACATCTTAACCAACCAATACGACATCATACTGAATGGCTATGAAATAGGAGGAGGGAGCATAAGAAACCATAAACCAGAGGCGTTACTTGCGGTGTATGAAATCATGGGTGTTCCCAAAGAAGAAGCGGAGAAAAATCTTTTCTACATGCTCGAAGCGTTTCGTTCGGGCACCCCACCTCATGGTGGGATTGCTTGGGGACTTGATCGTTTGGTAATGCTTCTTGAAAATGAGCCGAACATCAGAGAAGTAATGGCCTTTCCAAAGAATGGAGAAGGGAGGGATTTAATGATGAATTCTCCATCAGAAATTCCACAGAAACAGCTGGACGAACTTAAAATTAAGAAAGTACAATAATTTGAAATGGGAGATTTTGTACTAGAAGTAGAAGAACATAATTTTAAAGGCCCTATAGAGCTTCTCTATGAGCTGATTGAAAAAAGAAAGCTTTTGGTTCACGATATTTCGCTTGCGAAAGTAGCTGATGATTTCATAGCTTTTATAGAAAAACAGACAAATTTCCCCTTAGGAGAAGTAGCTCAATTTCTTTCGATAGCATCCACCTTGCTTTTGATAAAATCAAAATCACTTCTGCCGGGGCTTGTTTTGACCGGTGAAGAGGAGGCAGACGCTAAAGAGCTTGAAAAAAGGCTTGCTTTGTACGCGAAAGTGAGGGAGCTTGAGGGGTACATAAAAGAAAGATTTGGTAAATCGCAAGAATTTTTTCCAATACAAAAAAAAGACGACAGAATAGTTTTTGCTCCTTCTAAAAACATTTCTATAGAGAATCTGCACAAAACTTTTGTAAATGTCGTAAACCTTATCCCAAAATTAGAAAAGCGTGAGAAGGCAAGTATTGCAAAAGTGATTTCTTTGGAACAAATGATAGTGAGCTTGGGTGATCGCCTGACAAAAGCCATAAATTCATCTTTTGGTTCTCTAACTAAAGATTACGGAGGAAAAATGCAGGGACATAAATATCAAATTCCAAAGGAGGAAAAGAAAAACTTGATAGTAACTTTCTTGGCACTTCTAGAACTAGTAAAAAGAGGGGTGGTTGAGGCTATGCAAGAAAGCCATTCGACTGATATATTGCTAGAGTCGAAGAGTATTTCAACACCAACATATGGATGAGACCTTACAAAAAATAGAAGCAATATTATTTTATAAAGCGGAGCCGGTAGAACGAGCAGAACTTCAATCCGTATTAAAAATATCACCAAAAGAATTAGAAGATACGATTGGTCTACTAAAAGAAAAGTGGAAGGGGGGAGTGGTGGTGGTTGATGACGGCAGTCTGCTTTCTTTTATGACTTCAAGCGAGGTGTCTCCTCTTATAGAAGCAATGAGAAAAGAGGAGCTTGAAAAAGAGCTTGGGAGGGCCTCCCTTGAAACTCTTACCATAGTGCTTTATAAAGGACCGGTATCTCGAAGAGAAATAGATTTCATACGAGGAGTTCAGTCCCAATATATTTTAAGGTCTCTCGTTTCTAGGGGCTTGATAGAAAGAATGGAAAGAGGGGGAGAGGGGCCCGAGTCGACGCGAGGCGGGTATGTATATAAGGCCACCCTAGAACTTTTAGGACTTCTTGGTATAAAAAGTGCGAGTGAACTGCCTGAATACGGGGCTCTTACAACGGACCTAAATAATCGCCTCGCAGATATTTTGCAGGAAGAAGATACTGCAGTAATAAACCAGAATGAATAACGACAAAACTTATCACAATATAGAGATTTTGGATGAATCGAGATTATTTTATACGCTTGGCACGATAATCTTTTTGTTTTTGCTACTTATCGGAAGTTCTTTTATTTCGCAAAATGCCCAGAAAAAAAAGATACCTGAACAAAAGATAAACTATTTTGAAAATGTAAATTTGGAAGCCTCTTCGGCAGTGGTTTATGAAATAAAAACAGGCAAAATTATTTACGCAAAAGATGAACTTGCGCTTAGACCGCTAGCTTCTATTACAAAACTAATGACGGCCCTTGCCACAAAAAGACTCACCAAAGGAGACAACGAGCAGGTAATTATAAGTAGAAGTGATCTCAGGTCTCAGGGGGATTCGGGCTTGAGACCAGGGGAAAGGTTTAATTTGGGGCACCTTATAGATCTAGTTCTCACGAGCTCCTCAAACGACGGTTCAGAGGCACTTGCAGCTCTTGGCGCAGCAAAGCTTACTCCACCAGAGACATTTCCGGAAAATATGAATAACCTAGCACGGGCTATTGGACTGAAAGGCCTTCTTTTTGAAAATCCCACAGGCCTTGATGGAAGTGAAATAAATGCTGGGGCTTACGGCTCTGCATTAGATATTGCCAAACTGCTCTCTTACATAGTCGTGAATGACCCTAAAATGATATCTGCCACAAGGTATCAAAACATAACAATAGAATCGGAAAATAAATTAAAGCATAGTGCAAAAAACACAAATGATGCTTTAGCTTTCATCCCCGGCCTCATAGGGGGCAAAACAGGATTTACTGATTTATCTGGCGGTAATTTGGCAATAGCTTTTGATGCTGGACTGGGGAACCCTTATGCGGTTGTGGTTTTGGGGTCTTCGGAAGAGGGTAGGTTTGAGGATATAAAAAAGTTGATACAGGCCACTATTGCTCAAAATACAGAAGCAAAGTAGGCGTGCTAAAATATAAAAAATGATTGAAGACATAGTAAAAGTTTTTCTACCAGCCGTTTTCTCATTTATTGTTGGGGTAGCTATTACTCCTATAGTTTCAAATTTTCTTTACAAACATGAGCTGTGGAAAAAAAGAAGTGTGAGTGTTGCGGTAGACGGCTCTGCCACTCCCATTTCAAATAAACTCCATTCAGACGAATCAAAAAAGACACCAAGAATGGGCGGAATAATAATATGGGTATCTACAGCTATTTCTATACTGGCAATATCTTTAGTTTCTCAATTTTTGGATGCTGATCTTTTGACCAAGCTTGATTTTTTGAGTCGAAACCAGACTTGGCTTCCTTTGTTCGCATTGGTATTGGGAGGCATAGTGGGCTTGTTTGATGATTATTTAGAAACTAGAGGAACTGGAGATTACATGGCTGGTGGGCTGTCTCTCAAAAAGAGATTAACTATAGTGTCTTTAATTGGGCTCACGGCCGGCTCTTGGTTTTATTTCAAACTCGGAGTGAGTGGTATAGGTTTGCCATGGGGAGGGGAATTGCCTTTAGGCATTTTCTTCGTTCCCTTTTTTATAGCTGTGGTTCTCGCAATTTATGCAAGTGGCGTGATAGACGGCATAGACGGTTTGTCTGGCGGAATATTTGCTACAGTCTTTTCTGCATATGCAGGTATTGCGTTTTATCAGCAACAAATAAATTTGTCAGCATTTTGTCTCGCAGTTGTCGGTGGGATTCTGGCATTTCTCTGGTTTAATATTCCTCCAGCAAGATTTTATATGTCAGAAACCGGCACCATGGGCCTTACAGTGGCTCTCGCAATTGTTGCTTTTATGACAGACAAGATAAGCGGTGGTTATGGAATTTTTGTACTGCCTATAGTTGGGTTACCACTGGTTATAACAGTAGCTTCGAACATTATTCAGGTACTTTCTAAAAAGTTTAGAGGTAAAAAAGTATTTTTAGTTGCACCTATCCACCACCATTTTCAAGCTATAGGTTGGCCAGCATACAAGGTGACAATGCGCTACTGGGTCGTAGGAATAGTGTCTGCAATTTTAGGAGTAGTTATTGCTCTGGCGGGTTAAGGCAATGTTTTCTAACGCCAAAAGAAGGCCTGTAGATAAATATCTAGCCACTCTTTTAGGTATTCTGGTAATTTGTGGCTTCATTATTTTTAATTCCGCATCCCTCGGGCTTCTCGCCAAAGATGGAAATCAATTTTCAAACATAGCATTCACGCAGACTTTCTTTGGATTATTTTTAGGAACACTAGCTTGTATTTTTATATCAAGAATGGATTACCATGTGTTTAAGAAATACGCTTGGCCGATTATTTTATTAAGCATCGTTCTCACTCTTCTAGTGTTTGTTCCAGGACTCGGGTTTGCACATGGAGGCGCCGTGAGATGGATTTCTTTGGGTTCCTTTACATTTCAGCCGTCTGAACTTTTAAAACTCGCTGCCGTTATTTTTTTGGCTGCTTGGTATTCAGTAAAAAAAGGCTCTGCTCAAACTTTTAGAATGGGGACCATCCCTTTGATGTTGGTTATAGGGGTTGTTGGTGTGGTTTTGCTTTTACAGCCTGACACAGATAATTTTTTGGTGACCGCACTAGCTTGCATAGCTATTTACTTCGCTGCCGGTGGTAGGGTGCGTGAAATCTTGGTTCTTGGTTTAATTGGGCTCATTACAATATCGGCTCTTGCCTTTACCAGACCTTATGTGCGTGAAAGAATAAATACCTTTTTTAATCCGAATGAAAAATCATTAAGCTCAGGGTTTCAAGCAAGGCAGTCCCTTATTGCTATAGGGTCAGGAGGTTTTGCTGGAAGAGGTTTTGGTAGGAGTATTCAAAAATTTACATACCTGCCGGAGCCAATAGGTGACTCCATCTTTGCCGTTGCTGCTGAAGAATTCGGCTTTGTTGGTTCTAGCGCCATAGTGCTTATATTTGCTCTGTTTTCGATGCGTGGCTTAAGAGTGGCAGCGCACACAGGAGACACATTTGGTAGACTGCTTGTGGTCGGCATTGTTATACTTCTTATATCTCAAGCATTCATAAATATAGGTGCGATGCTTGGGGTACTGCCTCTCACGGGCATCACCCTGCCTTTTGTGAGCCACGGAGCATCCTCGCTTTTAGTGGTAATGGCAGAAATGGGAATAATTTTATCTGTATCTAGAAAAATAGCTTAAATGCGTATAGTACTAACAGGAGGAGGGACAGGCGGACACTTTTATCCAATTGTCGCAGTTGCTCAATCTATAAGAGCAATAACAAAAAAACTCAAATTGGTCACAATTGAGCTCTTTTATATGTCTCCCAATCCTTACAACTCCGGAGTTCTTTTTGAGCATGACATAGAGTACATACCTATTACAGCAGGGAAGATGCGCAGATATTTTTCTTTACTCAATTTTTTTGATATTTTCAAAACAATAGCAGGTTTAATAAAAGCACTTTTCAAAATTTATTCTATCTTTCCTGATGCGGTTTTTGGTAAGGGTGGGTATGGGAGTGTACCCGCTCTATTTGCCGCAAGAGTTTTTGGAATTCCTGTGATGATTCATGAATCAGATTCTGTCCCAGGTCGCACAAATTTGTGGGCAGGTAAATTTGCAAAAAAAATTGCGCTTTCATATCCACAAGCCTCAAAATATTTTGGGAAAGCTCTAGAAGAGGGGAGAATTGTGGTTACAGGCCACCCCGTAAGAGAAGAATTGCGAGACCCTCTTTCAACGGGTGCAAAGGAATACCTGAAACTCGAAGATGTAACTCCGGTTATTCTAATTCTGGGCGGATCTTTGGGTTCACAAAAAATAAACGAAACCTTGATGGATGCATTGCCCGAATTAGTTAAAAAATTCCAAGTAATCCACCAGACCGGCAAAGAACACTACAAAAATATAACCCTCACAGCAGATACACTGCTTTCAGACAACCCACATAAAAACAGATATAAGCCATTTGATTACCTAAACACGCTATCTTTGAGAATGTGTGCCGGAGTTGCAAACGCTGTCATTACCAGAGCCGGCTCAACACTTTTTGAAATAGCTTGGTGGGGAGTGCCGTCCATTATCGTTCCAATAACTGAGTCAAACGGCAATCATCAAATGAGAAATGCTTATGCTTATGCAGAGGCTGGAGCAGGTATTGTTTTAGAGGAGAAAAACTTAAAACCTCATGTACTTTTAGAAGAAGTGACTAGGATAATTGAAGACAAAGAATTGGCTCTAAAAATGAAAGAATCTGCCAAAAAACTTGTCTATCCAAATGCAGCAGGAAAAATAGCCGAAGAACTTTTAAGACTTGCGGTTACACATGGGAAGAGAAACAAAAAGATAGAAAATTTGAAAGAAGCTAGAAAAAAAGAAGCACAGATACGAGAGGCAGAAAAAGAAAAGGAGCCGGATACAACAAAAACAAAAGTGGAATTTATTGCCCAAGACATTATTCCTGACAACGTTGTGATAGCCGATAAAACCACAGAAGAACTTTTGCAGGAAGAACTCTCTGCACAGGCAGGCACACAAAACAATGAGCAACAGTATTAAACCGGTAGTTAGAATGGCACCATCGCCAACAGGCAATTTGCACGTGGGGACAGCGCGTACTGCTTTATATAATTTTTTGTTTGCGAAACAAAATGGTGGAAAATTTATAATGCGTATAGAAGATACAGACAAAGAGCGCTCTACAAAAGAATACGAAGACAACATCATAGATGGATTTAAATGGCTACAACTCGAATGGGATGAGATGTACAAACAATCTGAAAGAACAGAAATTTATTCGTCAGAACTTCAAAAACTTTTAGATAAAGATTTAATCTATATTTCAAAAGAAACCCCAACAGAAGAGGGGCAAAGGGAGGAGGTTATTCGCTTTAGAAATCCAAATAAAAAAATTACTTTTCATGATGAAATTCGTGAAGAAGTTACCTTCGACACCACAGAGCTTAAGGACTTTGTGATAGCTCGTTCAATGACCGAACCTCTTTATCATTTTGCTGTAGTTGTAGACGATTTTTTGTCTCAAATTACCCATGTAATAAGGGGGGAAGACCATATTTCGAATACCCCCCGTCAGATACTCATTCAAGAGGCAATCGGCGCTCCTAGGCCCATATATGCCCATTTACCGCTACTTTTAGGCAAGGATAGGTCAAAGCTTTCTAAACGCCATGGGGCCACCTCTATAAGTGAATACAGGAATAAAGGCTACCTGCCTGAAACGATGGTTAATTTTCTGACCTTCTTAGGGTTTAACCCAGGAACGGAGAAGGAAATTTATACCTTAAAAGAGCTTATAGAAGCATTTGATTTAAAGAGAATTCAAAAAGGGGGAGCTATTTTTGATGAGGAAAAATTGAAATGGATGAACAAAGAACACATGAAATTGTTACCAGAACAAGAACTAAATTCTGCTCTTCAGGCTAGACTTGCAGAAAAATTAGATATGAATTGTGTTGTTGATAAACAAACTTTTTTAGATTCGGTTTTTGAAAGAATAGATGTGTTCTCCGATGTGGACGAACTGATGAATAATGGAGAATTTGATTACCTCAAGGAACAAATTTCTTATGACAAAGAACTGTTACATTGGCCCAAAGATAAAGAAAAAAGAACCAAACAAAACCTAGAAAAAATCTTAGAATTTTTGTCGCAATTAGGTGGTTGGAATAAAGATTCAATAAAAAATGCACTCTGGAGCTACGCGGAGGAAATAGGGAAGGGGAACGTGTTGTGGCCACTCCGCTATGCCTTAACCGGAAAAGAAAAATCTCCAGACCCTTTTACGGTTGCAAGTATTTTAGGTAAAGAAAAAACTCTGGAAAGAATCCAAAATGCGATTTCACTTCTTTAAAATTTTGCTCACGGTTTTTGTATTGTCTTTTTTGGTTGTACAAAATACAAATGCTTTGTCAGTAAGTGAATTGCAAAGACTTATAGACCAAAAAAAAGAAGAGAAAGCTAGACTGGATGAAGAAAATAAGAAACTCACTGAAGCTATCAACAAAACAGAGGGTGAAGCCAAAACGCTTACATCAACAATAAACACTTTAGATAAAAATGCCAAAAAATTGGGAAGCGATTTAAAGGTAACGAAAAATAATATTTCTAAAACTGAATACGAAATACAACAGTTAGAAATAAAAATAACCGATGCAAAAGCAAAAATTAACAACAGCGAAGAGGCAATCGCGCAGTCTCTAAACACGCTGTCTGAAGTAGAAACGACCTCTATTTTGGAACATTTATTGTCTGGCAAAACTTTTACTGACGTTTGGGACAGTGTGGAGACTTTAAATAAATTCAATAGCTCTCTTAGAAATCACGTGGAGGCTCTGGATGAAGCAAAAGAAGAATTTACTGACAAACAGGATTTATCAAAAAAGAAGAAAGTGGGGCTAGAAGATCTAAAAACAGATTTAACGGTTCAGCAAAAAATTGTTTTAGACACACAAAAAGCTAAAGCCCAGCTTCTAACAGAGACCAAAAACAAAGAAGCTACCTATCAAAAGCAACTTCAAGCGAATTTGGAGCGCGGAAGACAAATTGAACAGGAACAATTCGAATTTGAATCGGCACTTCAATACGCTATAGACCCGTCCAAAATTCCTTCTCAAAAATCCGGAGTTTTATCGTGGCCCGTCACTCCTCCCACAATCACTCAAAGGTTCGGCAAAACAGTTGATGCAAAGCGCTTATATGTATCAGGAACCCACAATGGGGTGGATTTTAGAGCTTCAGTTGGCACACCCATAAAATCAGTTCTGTACGGGGTGGTTTCTGCAATGGGGAACACAGATGACCAAAAAGGTTGCTATTCATACGGAAAGTGGATACTTGTGAAGCACGGAAATGGGCTTTCAAGCCTTTACTCCCATCTTTCAGGCTCTAAGGTGTCTGTAGGCCAAACTGTTTCTACCGGAGAAGTAATAGGCTTTTCTGGTGGTCAGCCTGGAGTTTATGGGTCTGGATTTTCTACGGGTCCACATTTGCACTTAGGTTTATTTATTACTGATGCATTGCGTGTTGATTTTTACACTTCGAGCAAGTTTTGCAAAAACGTGGTCGTGCCCCTCGCGCCTCTAAATGCATATCTTGATCCACTTGCGTATCTGCCTTATTAATTTAGTATTAAAGTATGTTAAAAAACTTAAATCTTAAAAACGAAAGGGGATTCATACCGTTTCTTCTGCTTCTAGTCGTTCTTTATTTGATTCTCAAATATTCCTACAATTTTGACGTTATTGACAGCCTAAAAACGAATGGACTCCCTTATACCGTGGGCCACTTCTTTTCTATCATGTGGAGCTGGTGGACAGACCATGTAAAACCATTTTTTCTAGAAGTAGTGACCCAATCCGCTGGAGTGGTCAAACCGCCGACCAATTAGTGTAAGTATATGCACAAGAAAATTTTATTTTTCATCCTTTTGCCGTTTTACGGCTCGATGTACCTAATACTTAATAACACAGGCTCATGGTGGGAAGGGCTCTTAGATGGGTAAAATAAAGATATGGCAATAAATAAAAACAAAAACAATTCAATGTCCAAAGCTCGCTTTGTGTTTGTTACCAACAATGCAAAACAGGCTTTAAAAAATAAAAAGTTCCAGAAGGGTAGAAGAATATTGACTCAACGAAGAATTCCTTAAAAAGCTCCAAAGAGCATTCTTTGGCCCATCCTGGCATAGGGTCATATACCTCTTTAAGGCCTTTTAGGGCTCATAAAGACCCCAAAGGGGTTCAGACAGAATGGACTCTAAAGAAGATAGATAAAAATAGAGATTATTTTTTGTTTTATTATTTTTAGTGAAGTATAAACGTGGGGAATAATATTAAAAATATTTTTGACAAATAAAATTAATTCTAAATTTAAATACCGGAGTGCCTGTTTTTTTAATAAAAGCTATGGGGGAGTCCTTTGGCCCTTTTGTATAGATGGTGTAGGTCTAAAAGATATATTGTGCGACCTTAATCTAACCTAAGAAAGCCCTATCCCCCTATAAAATAAAGGCCGATAAACAAAGCTTTACTAAATTTATTTTCCATTAAATTAAACTAGACAATTAAGTGGGCGTAGAAAAATTCCTTGCTTTAAGCAATAAAATAAATAATATATTCGCCGGAGAAGCATCATTATCACCTACCCTAGTAAGGAGTGGCCCGTGTCCATTAGTTATGCAGAATTGGGAGAAACACTTGAAGGTTTGGACATGTCGTTAGCTGCCGATGAAATGCTATTTAGAGGCACCAAACCCAAAATAGCAAGGCAGTTTCTTCGCGATCTTGTAAGACAAATTCGCGAAAACGAATGCGCAAAGAGAGGTATCAATATGGAAGAGCAATTCGCCCTGCCCCTTGATACTCTGCTCGACGAGAGTTCGGAAAAAATCTGGGCAGATGGATGTGTTTCCCTATCCAAGAAAATGAAAGAATTTGGATAATAGAAATAAACCACCTCAAAACCGAGGTGGTTTTCGTTTATTCAAAAAGTTATACTACACGAGTATGAAAAATAAATTATTGTGGGGTTTAGTTGGTTTACTAGCGCTTTCTCTTATTGTTATAGGTCTATCTTCTCGTAAAAGCTCTTCTGTGACAGGTGATGCTACTGATTTGCAAAAATACCCTGTTACAGAAAATGATCATTGGTACGGCAATAGAAATGCAAAAGTTGTTATAGTCGAATACGGTGATTTTCAATGCCCTGCCTGCGCCTCATACTCTGCATTACTCAAGCAAGCTGTCGAAATATACAAAGGTGAAGTAGCCATAGTCTTCCGTCACTTCCCTCTTATTGAAATACACCCGAGAGCATTGGCATCTGCAAAAGTAGCGGAGGCCTCTGGAATGCAGGGCAAATTTTTTGAAATGCTCGACCTACTATACGCAAATCAAAGCGAGTGGGTTAATGCAACCGACCCCACAGCTGTGTTTTTAGGTTACGCAACTAAACTTGGTTTAAATATAGACAAATTTAACGGAGATTTGAAATTGGCCTCTCTAGAAGACAAAATAAAAGGTGGCCGAGATGAGGCACGAGCCATGAAATTGTCAGGCACTCCGTCCTTGTTTATAAATGGCAAACTGATTCCCCTACCCCAAAATGGAACAGAGTTCCAAAAAGTTATAGAAAATGAATTAACAAATGCAAATACTAAAACACAGTAAGTATCAAATAATAATTTTTGTTTTGGCGATTTTAGGGTTTTTGGACTCTTTATATTTGTCCATAGAGCACTTCCGTAAAGTCATACCACCCTGTGTTACGGGCTTCAGGTGCGACATAGTAACCACTAGCGAATACGCTTATATGTTCGGTATACCCGTCGCTTATATGGGCCTCGTTTATTACTTACTACTTTTTGCCTTCTCTATTTTGTTTTTTGAGAAAGATGAAAACAATGTTTCTTCACACAAAATTTTGAGGGCGCTTCAAATAATTTCTGGCATAGGTTTTCTTGCATCCTTACGCTTCACATATATTCAAGCATTTGTCATTGAGGCATGGTGTCTATATTGTATATTCTCAGCCCTTACCACTACTCTCATATTCGCAACTACCTTTTTAGAGAGTAAGAAAACTACAGGGAAATTTGTCTAAACAAAAACCCGCGCTAAGCGCGGGTTTTTGTTTGTAGGTTACTTAGCTATAGCGAGTTCCGTACCCTTAGTCCAACAAGCTGACGATGCCTTCCATGGGCGAAGTCCTTGTTTTTCATAAAGATATCTAGCGTATTGCATGTTTCCTTGAGTAGTGTAGAGATTTATACCGAGTTTCTCGGCATTTTCACCCCAATATCTCTCATTGATCTGCATCACACCGACATCTTGAGGAACCATACCGCGGAATACTTCGCCATTTTCATCGTACTGACGAAAATGAGATTCACACTCCGCTACTCTTACGAGCATTGGGATGTCTGCGAAATAGGCTTCCACTTGTTCCTTGATTGTCTTTGCTTTTGGCAAATTCTTTGTGACGACTATGGACGGTTTTTGAGGGATAGTCGCGTGGTCTGTTGGGACCATTGCGGCCGCACTCATACTTACATTAGCTGCGAGTAAACCGAGAGTTGTTAAAGATAAAATAAGCCTTGAATTAACTGGTAATTGGCATTAGCTGTTTCATTCACTTCTGTAGCCCACTTCGGGCGCCCGTATGCGATGCCAAATAAAAATCCCAGCTCTACTGGGTTATTAATATGGTAGCATTTTCATTACCCAAAGTCAAGGACTTTTTTTATAAAAAAGCGTTAATACGGCTAAACAGAGCCATATTATTGCTCATTATTTATACAATAAAAATACTATTTTGTCACTACCTCCGGCAAAACCACGATATCCCCCGCTTTCAAACCCGAAAGCACTTCAACAAAGCCATCTGAAGCTCTAAAACCAGTTTCTACAGACGCTTTTTTAGCACCGGTACCATTTTTAATTATAGCTTTATAACCACTTTCTTCTTTAGTAAGAGCATACAGTGGAATCTTGAGAACATTTTGTCTCGAGTCGCCTTGGATGGACAGATTGGCCGTCAAACCGCTTCTCGTAATGCTTGAAGGAATATTTCCAAATACTTTTATTTTGTAATTCACCACACCGTCTACAATGGTTTCTGAACTTTCTATATAAGTGATTTTTCCTGAAAATTTCTTGTCTGGATAGGCGTCTAGCGTAATGTCTACAGTATTTCCTATTGCTACCTTTCCTATATTTACTTCTGACACATTAGCTTCAATGTAATAATCTTTGTCGGCCAAAACGAAGAAAGCTTCCTTCCCAGCAGTTGCCGATTCTCCTATTGAAATGTTTTTCTTTGTAATTAAACCATTCAAGGGACTAAAAATAATAGAATCTCTTATTTGCGCTTCTATCGATTGTACGTCTGCCTTTTTTTGTTCGAGTTGTGATTCCGCTACTAAACTATTCTCTAAAGAACCTGCATTTGAATATTTTGGAGCTGTATTCCACGTAGCTATTGCAGAGTCTAAACTGACCAAGGCGGTAGCGAGAGTCACCCTTATCTCCGCAACATTATTCTTATGCCCCTCGAGAGTAGCATCTACAGAAGAACTTGAATTTTGCAGGCCATTTATTAAAGAAGCAACGATTTCGAGAAGATTGATGGCTTTTGATAATTCTTTTCTAGCCACAGAAAAGGCTTCGTCTATTTTGGATGCATCATTTGGAGATGTTGAGAGAGAAATATCTCTTATTATTTTTTCCAAATTTACCAAACCAAGCTCTACTTGATACCTCTTTGAATTTACCCCCGTTAAATCTACCCCATCAAAAGAGGTCTGGTAGCCCGGTAATTGAAAATACGCGCCCGCCTTATTGGGGTCTCTAAAATATTTGTCCAAATCATTTCTAATGGCGTTGTCTTCTTTGTTATAAGCGTCAGTTATAGAAGACACGGCTTTCTTTAATTCTATAGAATACTGATCCCCCGTTTCTCTTATGGTTTTTACTGAAGACACACTAGTTTCGGCTAGAGCATTTTTTGATTTGGCTAAATCTGCGTACAAGGAACTCAAATTCAAACTGGATATCTCCTCCCCTGCCTTCACTTTGTCTCCCGCCTGAAAATTGATTTTCGTTACCGTGCCACTTCTTCCAAATGAAAGTGAAGCGTTTTCCGAAGCCTTCAAATTGCCGGTGGCCTTAATAATAAGGCTCAAACTACCCCTTTCCACAGTGTAAGTGAGCTCTTTTTTGCCGTTTTGGCTTACAAATATTACTACCAAGAAAACCACCAGCGCTACGGAAATAGCAATCTTTTTGTGACTCAATATGAAATATTTTATTTTATTTAGTACTCCTTTCATTCTCTTTTTATTTTATCATCAGACTTTATGACCCCATCTGATAACAAGACAATCCTCTCCGTTCTTTCAGCAAACTCTGGCTCGTGGGTAACCATTATTATAGTTTGTCCTTCTTTATGCAACGTATCAAAAATACCCAACACTATATTTGAAGTTTCAAGATCCAGATTAGCTGTGGGCTCATCAGCAAAAAGTATTTTTGGTTCATGGGCGATAGCTCTCGCAATAGCGACTCTTTGTTGTTCTCCGCCTGAAAGCTGGCTCGGTAAATTATCATGTCTACCCGACAAACCCATCTTGTCTAAAGATTTTTTGGCCTTTTCTATTGCCGTATTTTTATCCAACCCCTGCATTAAAAGTGGGGCCACAACATTTTCTACACTAGTTAATTCAGGAACGAGCGCGTAGTCTTGAAATATATAGCCCAAGGCATTTAGTCTCATCTTTGTTCGCTCTTCATTAGTAAGATTTTTTGTAGAAATGTTTTCTATTAAAATCTCTCCGTCTGTAGGTTCATCGAGGAGCCCCAGCAAATAAAGAAGGGTGGACTTCCCAGAACCCGACCTCCCCGTTACCGCTACATACTCTCCCCTCTTTACAGAAAAATCTAAACCCTTAAGCACAACAAGGACACCACTCCCTGACGGGAAAGACTTTACTAATTTTTTGGATTCTATTACAAAATTATTATCCATGTTTTTGTTTTTTATTGGTTCTTCCTAGAATCGCATCAAGTGTGTTTTGCTTCACAACAATTCTTGCCGGTATAAAGCCAGCAATAATAGTGGCTATAAGAAGAAGCACCGCTCTCACCACGGTATTAGGAACTTCTGCAACTAGTATTCCATCGCTAAATGGAAATTTTATGGGGTAGGCCAAGAAAAAGGGCACCAAAAATGCGTAAATAATAATAAAGCCCGCCAGTATTCCCAGCAAAGCGTAAAAGATAGACTGCATAACATACGCAATTTCGATTGAACCTGAAGAAATACCAATACCCTTCAATATTCCTATATATTTTCTTCTTGTAATTGCATTAACGAAAATAACTATAAAAATGGTAATAGAAGCGACCACAAGTCCTATGGAGCCAACCACATTCCCCAAGAGGCCAAAAGTATTTTGTATATCTATCAAGAATTTAGGCAAAGATTCATCCCAAGTTTGGACTCTCCCCACTTCCCCAATGCCCGAGAGAAGGAGAGCGTTTTTTACGACATAAGGATCGACCCCTTTTTTCAAAATGATACTGATTTCATTTACATTAAAATCTTTTCTATTTGTGATATTTCTAAAAGTGGTATCCAAAATAAAGGCCCTAAAATCAACGGCATCCACCTTGCCCCTAAGAAATCCTTTTACTATAAATTCTTTTCGGTTGTCCCCAATGGTAAGACGAACCTTGTCCCCTATTTCCACATTCTCTAAAAGAGAAATTCCCGGCGCTTCTATGTCTAAATATTTTTTTAGCATATTACTGCCAATTAATATTCCATCTGCATCGTCCGGAGTTAAATATTGGCCCTCTATCATTACTTCCCCCAGCCCCGTTGCCTCGTTTTCTAACTTTGGGTCTATCCCAACAATAGAGCTCGCTGCAGAATTGGGATCATCTGTGAGCTTCACTCTCGATTTATAACCGGCCTCTATTGTTCCTCCCTCAACATACCTGTATGAGTATTTTTCTACCCACGGCATTTTTTCTATTGTCTCAATTACAGACGAGCTGTTTTCTATGAAATTCTTTTTGGGTAGAGCTGTGATAAGTACATCTCCGGAATACCTTGATTGATAAACATTAGTAGAGCCCTGCAAAAGTCCTACCAATACCCCTCTCACTACGACAAGGTTCAAAAAAGTAAGCATCATGACAAAAATAATGAGCAGGGTTGTAGCCAAAGAGGCCCTTCTTACTTGGCGATAAGCAAGGAACGTCCCTACTAAAAGTCTAGTTTTAAAACGGGCTAATTTATCAGAAATTCTTCTCACTTTTTAAGTTTATATCATTTATCCTTGCTGGTCTCTGTATATAACGACATCTGGCCTTTCTAGGATAGTATTTATGAGTAAAAATGAGCCTAGAATCAAAGATAAGCCTAAAAACGCTACCGTATAAACAAATCTCTTATTTGAAGAAACAAGGGCCTCTAAAGCCTTGCGCCAGTTCTTAAGCTGGGTTATACTCATTGCCTAATATTATAGAAACAATATGGCACATAAGAAAGCCGCAGGTACAACAAAAAACGGTCGAGATTCAAATCCTAAATACCTAGGAATCAAGGTAACCCCAGGAGACGTTGTTAAAACTGGCTCTATTTTGGTACGTCAAAGAGGCACCCACATTCTCCCAGGACAAAATGTAGGTATGGGCTCTGACAGAACTCTTTTTGCACTAGCCTCCGGAAAACTAGAGCTTCGAACAACCCGTAAAACTCATTTCAATGGTGAATCAAAATCAAAGAAAGTTTTTGATGTAATTCCTCAGTAGGTGTGATAAATTTGATATAGAAATTACCCGCTATGGAGGGTTTTGCCATGTTGCACAATCGCTGTGAGAGGTGCGGACGTGATTTGGGCACATCGTTTACATGCTATGCATGTGGGCACATAAACCATGCACTGGTCGTCACAAATGACGAACTCTGCAACTGTGCCTGTCATGTTGGCTCCCAAGAGGTCATACACGTAGCGCCATGTTGCACAGAGTGCCCGCGCTGTCATGCACGTATCAAACGAGAACTCTACGATTCTCACGTTGAAAAACATGGGTAGCACTAGAGGCTCAAATTTACCGGCGCGCCCTGAACGGGGGTGCGCCGGCTTTGTTATTCGGTTTCAATAATTATTTTTATTGTTCCTTTTATATTTCCCGATTTAATGTTTACTGAATGTTCCCCCACAGTTTTTAATGGATGTTCCAAATCTATAAAATCTTTTGGCAGAGTAATTCCTAATTGTGTTTCAATAGCATTTTTTATTTCAATTTCTTTTACTCCTGCAAAAAGATGCCCTTCTTCATTAGCTGGCTTAATAAGTTTTACTTCTGTATTTTTTAGTGTATTAAAATTTTTATGAAGAAGATCTAGTTCAATTTTTTTTGATTCAACGCTCGCCTCAATTTCTTTATGTAGTTTTACCAGGGCTTGTGGAGTCGCCATTTCTGCTAAACCTCTAGGAAATAACAAATTATTTGCATATCCATCAGATACTTCTTTTACCTCAAATTTTCTTCCCACCTTGGGGACGTCTTTCAAAAGGATAATTCTCATAAGGACGAATTCTACAGGTTATCAAGTCCCATGTCATGCCACCTAGTATTCCAGAACGACTGATCCAAAAGTATCTCTTCTGCTTTTTTCATTTGTGTATCAACGCCTACCTTAAACTTTTCTTGATCTAGTTCCACCTTAAATTCTGGTATAACACCCGACAAAGATATGGAGTTGCCTTTAGGAGTGAGCCATCTTGCTACAGTCACCTTTAGAGAGGTATCGCTGGTTATAGGGATAAGCTCCTGTACTGATCCTTTTCCAAAGCTTTTTTGTCCTACCAAGACGGCAATCCCCTGCTCGTTGAGAGCTCCTGCCAAAATTTCAGACGCAGAAGCAGAGCCCCCGTCTATTAATATAACCATCTTTAGTTTGTCGTTGAAAACATCGTACCCCTTGCTCTTGTATACTATTGGCTCTCTTTTTTTACCAAAATCTTCTTCCACAACCTTTTTCCCTAGTGGTAAAAACCAGCTCGCCATGTCTATAGCAGCTTCCAAATAACCTCCGGGGTTTCCACGCAAATCCACTACGAGCTTGTCTGTTTGTGCGTTTATAAATTCTCTTAGTGCATTCCTAAATAAATCCGGAGAAGTAGCAGAGAAGCTGTACAAAGCAATAACAAACACCCCACTTGGCTTTAGTTCTGTTTTTATTGCTGGAATATTTATAGTATCTCTCACTACTGTTATCTCTATTGGCTGTTTAGACCCTACTCTCATTATGGTAAATCTAACTGGAGTTCCTTTTTTGCCTCTAATCATTGCTATTGCTCTTTCTGTAGTGAAGCCAACAATAGCCTTGTCATCTATTTTTATAATTACATCTCCAGCTTTTATTCCAGCTTTGTAAGCAGGAGTATCCTTGAGGGGCGCTATAACCATAAGAGCATTATCTTTGACAGCAACCTCCATCCCCACTCCTTCGAAATTACCTCTTACATCATCTTGGAAAATTTCGGCCTGAACAGGTGGCATGAATACTGTGTATGGATCTTTAAATGAGGAAGCCAAACCTTGCGCTGCCCCCCACACTTTTTCTTGATTGCTTATTTGATCTGTGGAAGATGCTGTTGCTACAAATTTTTCATCCAAGATATTCCATACTTTCCAAAATGGAGAAAAATCTGCGGATTCCGGTTTGAACTCTTCTGTGTTAGATAGCGCAGGAACCCTTGAAAGAGATTTCCCTTCTCCTACGTTAAAACCCACGTAAAAACCTGCGAGAATTAAAATTATGTAAACAGCACCTTTTGAGATATTTGCATTGTTACGCATTTGGGAAATTATCTCATAAAGAATTATTTCTGGAAGAAAAAATTGGGGAAATTAAAAGAAAACCGAGTGGTATAATAATCCCAAAAAATGGATCTAAAATTTTTCAATTCTTTAAGTGGGCAGAAAGAGGTTTTTGCTCCTTTAGACGATACAAGGACTACTCTCTACCATTGCGGGCCCACGGTTTATGACTATGTACACGTTGGGAATATGAGGTCTTTTGTCTTTGCAGATACCTTGCGAAGAGTTCTCGAATATACGGGCTACAACGTTGAGCAGACAATAAACATTACCGATATAGGGCATCTTTCGGGCGATGTTGATGAGGGAGAGGACAAAATGACAAAGGGTCTAAAAAGAGAAGGCCTACCTTTTACTATGAACGCCATGCACGATTTGGGTACCAAATACATGGAAGCATTCAAAAAAGATTTAGCCTCCTTAAACATTCTTTTTCCTCACCATATGCCACGCGCATCTGACTCTATGTATGTAAGTGAAGATTTGAATTTAATACAAAAACTTTTGGCAAAGGGCTTGGCGTATGAGACTGAAGACGGAATTTATTTTGATACAGAAAATTTCTCTGATTACGGAGCACTCCCTGGATTGCCAAAAGCAGAAGAATTAAAAGCAATCCCCCACCCCAACAAAAAAAACTCGCGTGATTTTTCTCTTTGGAAAAAAAATTCCGAATACGGATTTGAGTCTCCATACGGAAAAGGCTTCCCTGGCTGGCACATAGAGTGCTCTGCCATGTCTATGCGAACCCTAAAGACTGAAACTTTAGATATTCATACTGGAGGAATAGACCTTGCACCAATTCATCACAATAATGAAATAGCTCAATCGGAAGGAGCTACTGGAAAAAAATTCGCTAACTTTTTTATGCACTCCGCATTTGTAAATTTCGGTGATTCAAAAATGGCAAAATCCGAAGGAAATGTTGTAAGAATGCAGGATTTGAATGAATGGAAAATCCACCCCCTTTCATTAAGATGGCTTTTCTTAATGACTCACTACAGAACACCATTGGACTTTTCAAAAACTTCAGTAGAAGCATCTCAAACGAATTTGGAAAAATGGGTGCACCAATTCGCTCTTGTTGGTAACTCAACTAAAGATGAGCACCTTTTGGAATATGTGGGCGACGATTTAAATACTGCACAAGCTATAGCATCTATGAAAGAAATAGATCTTGATTTTGTTGAAAAAGTGCTTGGCATACCGGTTTCTAAGCTAGCAAAAGAAGTGCAACAAATTCCCCAAGAAATAGAAGAGATGCTAGAACTTCGAAACAGAGCGCGGGCAGAAAACGATTACACTAAATCTGACTTAATCAGAGAAGAAATTGTGTCGAAAGGATATTCAATATTTGACACACCCACCGGAACTCGTGTTCTAAAGAATTTATCAACAATTTAAGCACAAAATCGGGCTTTTTTGATTTCCCTACTGGTTATATAGTTCACACATGGCTGAATCTTCATTTGTAAGAGTCCCCCCTCAATCTCTGGAAGCAGAGAAGGCGCTTTTGGGATCTGTATTTTTAAGACCGGAGGTTATATATGAAATAGTTGATCTTATAACCCCTGCCAGTTTTTACTCCGATAGACATGCAAAACTTTTTGAAGTTATGCTCGAGCTTTTAAATAAGCGCGAACCAATAGACCACATTGCGGTTTCTGAACGCTTAGAAAATAAGGGCTTATTGGAATCAATAGGAGGCAGGCAGTATTTGGGTGAAATTTCTCAAAGTGTTCCTACCGCAGCCAATGCTAGACACTATGCGGAAATAATTCAGAAAAAACATTTGATGCGCCTTCTCATAGAAGCGGCTGACCATGTCACTAGACTAGGGTTTGATGAAGCGGGTGAACTTGAAAATCTCCTTGATGATGCAGAAAAAAGGATTTTTGAAGTAACACAAAAATATTCTTTGAACCAAAATTTTAAAGATTTGAAACCCCTCCTTCACGAAGCTTACGAAAGATTAGAGGCCCTTTCACAATCCCCCCATGAGATACGCGGAATTCCTACCGGTTTTAAGGGTTTGGATAATCTTTTAGCAGGCTTCCAACCTTCTGACCTTATCATTCTTGCTGCAAGGCCGTCTGTAGGTAAAACCGCGCTTGCCTTGGATATTGCAAGACGTACGGCTATAGACCACCAGACCCCTGTAGGAATATTCTCTCTTGAAATGAGTTCACATCAGCTTGTAGACAGAATAATGGCTTCACAGTCCCATCTAGATTCGTGGATGTTAAGACGCGGGAAAATAAAAGGAGACCAATTTATTGCTTTGAGAAACGCTTTGGATGATTTATCTCGTGCTCCTATTTACATAGACGATCAACCAGGAAATACCATCATGCGCATGCGCTCCGCTGCGAGAAAGTTAAAAATAGAAAAAGGGTTGAAACTTTTGATAGTAGATTACCTTCAGCTTATGGTGCCATCAAATGCCCGAGCTTTTGATTCAATGGTTCAGCAAGTAACTGAAATTTCTCGCTCCCTCAAACACTTAGCCCGCGAACTTCAAATTCCAGTTCTTGCTCTGTCACAGCTTTCAAGAGATGTGGAGAAACGCGGAGGTGAACCAAGACTTTCGGACTTGAGAGACTCAGGCTCTATAGAGCAGGATGCTGATGTGGTTATGTTTATACATGGAGAAGATAAAAGGGATGCTGAAGGAAGAAGGGAGCAAATGTCAGAAAAGAAAATAATCGTGGCTAAACACAGAAATGGGCCAGTGGGTTCGGTCTTGATGCAATTCGACAACCATAAAACCTCCTTTGTTGAAATGGACAGGAGTAACTATGGTGGAGCAGAAGAAGAGTTTGAACAAGCCTAGAAGCTTTAAGTTAAAAGCTGTAAGCTATAAGTAATATGAGCCCATTTGAAGACTTAGAAGAAATGTTTCGTATGTTGCCGGGCATTGGCCCCAAACAAGCCAAGCGGTTTGCCTATTTCTTAGCCCGCCAATCCCCTAGTTTTCTATCTAAACTGGGGCAACATATAGAAGATTTGAAAGAAAACATAGCGGTATGCCATGAGTGTTTTAGAATTTTTTCTAAAAACCGTGGCCAAGAGAAAGTGGTGTGCAGAACTTGCCTAGACACTTCGAGAGACAGAAGCACTCTTCTTGTGGTACCAAGAGACAGCGATTTTTTGCACATAGAATCAAGTGGAGCTTACAAAGGCATTTACTTCCTAATGGGCAACACTTTGTCTGTTTTAGATGAGGCTCCGGAGAAAAAGATTCGTTTAAGAGAACTTCACGCTCATATAAAAAAACTCGCCCCCACTCTTTCCGAGATAATTCTGGCCTCCGATCTCACCCCCGACGGAGATTACACTATAGAATGGCTGTCTCAAGAACTTAAGAAAAATTTCCCACACTTAAAAATAAGCTCCCTAGGGCGGGGCTTGTCTACTGGCACCGAACTTGAGTACGCCGACCCAGAAACCCTTAAAAATGCAATTTTAGGTCGAAAAGTAGTATAATTAATATCAATATGACAATATCAGGAAGTTTTGAAATAATTCCCCCTGACCCAATTGAGATAACTTCGGATGAACCCGATGTGCCTAAGTTTAGGTATTCAAATGCAGAGCGCGAAGATCTTTTAAAGCGTGGCATGACAAAAGAAGCGATAGATGCGAAAGAGATTGAAATCTCAATGAGATTGGCAGAAAACAAAAGGGACCAAGAACAAAAAGAAGACATTGCCGCTTAATCAAAAAACCGCCTGAGAGGCGGTTTTTTGATTTTACAAAGAAGTTATTTCAATTTCTGTAAATGGCTGTCTGTGTGTATTTCTTTTCAAATATCGAGATTTCTGCTTGTATTTCATCACCAAAACTTTTTTCCCTCTACCATCTCCTTTCACAGTAGCTTCTACTTTGGTACCAGAAACGTAAGGCGTACCTATTGATACAGTAGAACCATTCGCATGAAATAACACTTTATCAAAGGTAATCTTTCCGTCCTTTGAAGCGAGTTTTTCTATTTTTAGCTTATCTCCTTGTCTCACCACATACTGCTTCCCACCAGTCTCTATCACGGCAAAACTGCCCTCTTTTTGTGTTTTTGAGGCTTTTGCTGGGGTCTTCTTCGTAGTTTTCTTAACTGCCATAGAACAGCCATTTTACAGGGTTTTCCGTCCCTTGCAAGGGCTTTTACGCCCTATTAATCTTCTAAGTCAGGCTTTTCAATAACTAACGGCTCTAATTCTGGAGATACCTCTGAAATTCTCAAAACATCCTTTCCTATCTTTTTAAACTCCTTTCCAGAGGTCATATAGTGATTAACCGTTGTTGAAAGTGAACTGCCCAATTTATTGTGGTATTCCTCGTATGATTTTAGGTGCTTGCCCAACTCCTCTACCCTTTTCACAATATCTTTTGCCGTATCCTCAATTTGTAAAGCTTTAAGGCCCTGCAAAACTGTCTGTAAAAACGCCAAAAATGATGTTGGAGAGGTAATGAGAACTCTTTTATCTTTAAACGCGTATTCAATGAGATCTCTAGTATTTATTTTCATCCCACCCACCTGAGCGATAAGAAGATCATAATAAATTGCTTCGTGTGGAATAAACATAAAAGCAAAATCCATTGTGCCCTCTGCTGGTTTTACATATTTAGCCGTCTCATCTATACGATTCTTTAAATCCGCCTTAAATGCTTTTTCCAATCTCTCTCTTTCTACGGGGTCTTTCTCCTCTACTAAACGATTGTAATTTTCCAAAGAAAATTTTGAATCTATAGGAATAATTTTGTCTTTCACAAAAACAACCGCATCCACTATTGTTCCGTCTTTAAATGGAAATTGCATTTGATAGGAACCAGGAGGCAACACATTCTTTAAAAGTGTTTCCAGATAGTATTCACCCAATACCCCTCTTTGTTTTGGATTTTTCAAAATGTCCTGCAAAGACTGAAGCTGGTCAGCAAAAGAGACGACCTGCTTGTTTGTTTCATCAAGCTTCGTTAGTCCGTGTGTGACTTCCCTAATCAGTTTTGCAGATTCTCCAAACTGCATTCTTACCGACTCCCCCATCATGCGTGTTGAATCTGTTAGTTTGTCATCAATCGTTTTTGTGAGATGCGAGAGCTGATTTTGTAAAAGCACTAGACCCTCCCCTTTTTCTTCTTTTTTAGACATACGAAAAAAAAGAACTATTTGAACCACTAGCACCAAAGATACAATTACTATAAGAAGCGTCGTCATAAGACCATTATATCAAATATGATAAAATGGTCTTATGACATACGAAGAAAAAATAAAGGCAGACTTAATGACGGCGATGAAAGCCAAGGATGCGCTTAAAACAAACACACTGCGGGGCATAATAGCTGGTTTTACAAATGAATTGGTTGTGAAAGGCAAAAAACCAAACGAGCTTGTTCCAGATGAAATAGCTTTGCCAGTACTCAAAAGATTGGCGAATCAAAGAAAAGATTCTATAGAGCAGTTCACAAACGGTGGAAGAGTGGACTTGGCTGAAGTAGAGAAAAAAGAGCTTGAAATCATTTCTTCTTACTTGCCTTCACAAATGAGTGTAGACGAAATAAAAAAAATAGCAGAAGCAAAAAAAGCCGAGCTTGGTATCACAGACAAATCAAAATCGGGAATACTTATGGGAGCTGTCATAAAAGCATCAAACGGAACGGCAGATAGCAAAGATGTAAAAACTGTCATTGATTCACTTTTCAGTATCTAGGATAAACCCAGATAAAACGGCTTAAATTAGCCTTATTTTACACTATTGACTTTTTAAATATAATCTGATAGTATTAATAGCTAGAAACACACCCAATTCGCGGAGAACCTATGACACGAGACGACATGCTGTCAGGGATCCACGCCGAGGGTGTGGATGAAGTGGCTCTTCAAATTCTTGCCAGCGAAGTTTCAATGGCTGCCAGCAAGAAGTGGAAGAACCGCCTTCGTAGAGACAAGGTAACCAAACTGGCCTACGAGTATGTAGTGCCAAGGTTCCCCGAAATCTCGTCGAGGGTGCAGTCGTTCATTTCAATCGAGATTGGCTTCAGGCTGGTACCAGCCGAAATCGTTCGTCCACTTCCCGAAAAGAAGCTGGGCGCTCCGGTTCCGGACCGGCAGAAAGCGATTGAGAGGGCGATTGAGGTGGCCAACAGCGCCAACCCGTACTAAAGAGGAGCTTCGGCTCCTCTTTGTTTTTATTTATTTTTTGAAAGAATTTTGAA
>CAYGCY010000002.1:0-5699 GCA_964348525.1 uncultured Candidatus Saccharibacteria bacterium | reverse complement strand
ATAAGTTCCACTTCTTCTTTTGGCCTTCCAAAAATTTCAGCCGATTTTCTTTTTATGGACAAAATATCAGTTGTCCCTCTTTCAAAACCAAAAGTTCTAACATCAAATGGCTCTTGGGGTTTTCCGTTGGCTAGAAGTTTGAGAGCACACACCCCGTTTGGTAAATTTGCCAAATCCATAGCCCTAAACTCTGGGGAAAACTGTTTCTCCAAATATTCTGCATCATCATTCCCTACCCTGAAAGCTACAAAAGTACCGACATTTCCAAATACTGCTTTAGTAATATTTTCATTGAGCTGGGCGATGTATTGGTGAGCGACGGTGAGAGAAAGTTTGTACTTTCTTGCCTCACTAAAAATGGTTGAGATAGAATCTGTAGTAACATTTTGGAATTCATCTATCACTAAATTAAACTGGTTTCTTTGAGAAGAATCAATATCAACACGAGACAGCGCCGCCATAAGTATCTTCCCTACTACGATGAGCCCCAAGAGATTCGAGTTTATGTCTCCCAATCGCCCCTTTGATAGATTCACCAAAAGTATAGATTTGTTGTCTAAAATTTCTCTAAACTTCAGCGAAGAATTTTGCTGGGCAATTATTGGACGCATGTAGTCGTTCGCTAAAAATACATCAAATTTTGATGTTATGTACGGGATAATGTTGGCCAAACTTGCCTCCCCGCCAGCCTTTGATGCAATGTCTCTCCAAAAGGAAATTACCACTGGATTGCTACATTTAGACAACTTGTATTCTCTGTATTCTTTATCGGCCAAAACCCTCGCTACGTGAAGCAGAGTAGAGCCAGACTCGGGGTCTTCTATGGTGAGGAGGGTTGCATTTCTGAAGTATTGTTCAAACATTGGTCCCATAGATTCGGGAACCGACCCATACAATTTCTGGAATATTGCAAAAAGTTCGTTCACTACAAAAGTTTTTTGCTCTGGAAATCTTGTATCGTATTCAAGCATGTTTAGGGCCATTGGTCTTTCCAGATTTGCGGGGTCAAAATAAATAACGTCTTTCAATCTATTTTCCGGTATTCGAGAAAGTATCTCCTCAATGTCCGAACCATGTGGGTCTATAAAGCAAACCCCATTCCCTTTTTCTATGTCCTGCACCACAATATTTTTAAGCAAAGTGGACTTCCCTGTGCCGGTTTGCCCAACCACGTATAAGTGTCTCAATCTGTCTTCATCCGACAAAAATATATTTCTCCCTTCCGCCCCGTCTCCATTCACGCCAAGGAGCGTCCCCTGATTCGGCAAATCCACGGGGGCTTTTCTTGTAACTGTTTTTGCGGTCTTAACATTTTGATTAATTGAAAGCCCTGATGATTCAAAATGGAATATTGTGGCTAGTTCTTGAGAATTTAGATAAAAAGTGTCTCCAAAAGATGGCAGTCTAAACGCTATCGCTCTCACTGCTTTCTTTTTGTTAGATTGGCTTACCTTTTTAAATTTAAAACTGTTTCCTCCAGCTTCAGCAAACTGCCTAAAGGTTGCCTCCAAATCAAGACGTATGCTCTCTGCTCTCTTTTCATCTTTGGCCGACCCAGCTATCCTGAGCCATACGGACATAACAGGTCGCGATAGTTTTTTATTAAGTTTATTCACAATGTCTGTATTGATATTTGGAGGAATTTCCTTTTTTTGTGTTTTTGTGTGCGTAAATAAATCCATCAAAGATTCCAAAACCTCTCCTAATGCACCTTTATCTTTCAAAACTTTTTTAGGATTTTCTCCTTTTTCTATCCTCTCTTTTTTGTGCTGAATTTCTTTAGCAAAAAAACTTGAAGCAGGGCCATAAATTATTTGTATTACCGCCCCTTCTTCTTCCTTGCCTAGTTTCCCAAAAGCCCCGAGTACCTGATTCATGGGGTCGTGTTGAAATGCTTCAAAAGTTTTTATAGGCAAGGCGCTTGTTTCAGCAAGGACGCCAGTTGATATGCTCACCTTCCCTTCTGGAGTAAAAATATTAAAATCATTTTTTGCTTCAGTGATTTTTGCGTTTGGGTAAGCGGTTTTAGCCTGAGCCTCAAAACGATTGGCCCATGCAATGGGCACAGAAACATAAAAAACTAAAGTTTCTAGCCCAGCAGAATTAGCCAATTCCAAAACAATCGTATCCTTTTCTTTTTCTTCGCCCTGCAAAACCGTAAAGATACTTTCCATTTTTTGGAATAAATCGCTAATATCTTGCTTTTGAGTGTTTGCTTCTTCTTTTTTGGGTATTTCTATTTCAAAAAGCACGTGTCTGATTGATTTTCCTAAATCAGTTTTTTCCTTTAGACCTTTTATTCCATGCCCCTCTTTAATTAACTCCGCTACAAATCTATGAAAATCGTCCTCCAGATGTGGGTCATTAAGTTTTTCCACAACTTTCAAAGCAACATATAGCCCCTTTGATTCAAGCACACGGTAGAGCTCTTCCATTCTCACATCGTGAGGTTCCGGACTCAGTTTTAACGTAATACCGGCGATGGTTGCTTCTTCCGGAGCATTTTTACCAAAAAGTTTTACTGATTCAGTAGCTACATAATTTTTTATAACACTTTGCGCAGAGTCTTCATTCTTTTTCCCTGTGGTTTCAATGCCTCTCAACTGTTCACTCAAATAATTAATCTCCTTTTCAGCTGAAGGATATTCTATAGATTTTAAAGGTATTTCCATCAATATAATTATACTCTAAGCTTTTTATAAATGGCTATAAATATGGGTATATTTAAAGCATGCTTGACATATTGAGAATTATTATGATATAATGCTCACAGACCCTTTTCGGAGGTTGTTCATGTACAGGCTCTTCATCCTCGCCCTCTCTGTGGCGCTCGTCGGATGCGGTGACCACCTTGTAGTGGTCAAGTTCCCCATCGCCGGCTACAACACCGGTGCCAAGGACAGCATCTTCTTCGTTGTAAACAGCAAGAAAACTGGGCCGGCTATTTCTCGCGGTGGCTCTTTGCAGTTCACGGCGGAAGTTGCTGTGGGTCGGGAGTACGGCCCCACCGCACCCGAAAACCCCCGTGTCTATTCCGCCGATGTTTCTATCAGCGTGATGGACGCGAAGACCGGCCAGATTTTCATGGGACCGGTCCTGTGCTACCTCGACAAAGACAGGATGAACACCCTATCCTACGGGGTAAGGTACGGGGCGGAGTACCTTGCGTGCAATGCGCACTGGTAGTAGCACACAGGGAGTTAGAGCGCGCCTTCTCTTCGGAGCAAGGCGCGCTTTTTGTTTTCACCTCCTCTATTGTATTCGCCGAGTGAGCCATCGGCTTTTATTACTCTATGACACGGCACAGTTTTGTCGTAATTATTTTTCATTATAGTGCCAACCGCTCTTCCTGCTCCGGGATTGCCGGCATATTTAGCCACTTCTCCGTAGCTTAAAGTTTTACCTTTCGGAATATCACGCACCACCTTTAGTACTCTTTCTTTAAATTTTGTCATTCAAAATATTTTAACAGAAAGGACCCGATTACTCGGGCCCCTTGTTCACTTAACGACCTAAAAGTCTCGCAACCTTCTTCTTTTTGTGGCTTGCCATGAGAGCACTCCTCACCTTGCCCCTAAGCGTCTCTCCCACAAATAGCCTTGGCTTGCTCTTGCCTTCTGCCACAAAAATCTTGAACGGCAGAGACAGGTCTTTCCTGAAGCCTCGCATCTGATTCACAAAATGAGCAGAGCAGGGCCAAAGGTTCCTTCTCACTCCGTCGGCACAGAACACACCCTCCATGGCCGATTCGTGGTCTTGCAGGGCCTCTGCGATTACCCTGTTTGCCTCAGGAGAACCCGGCTCAAGATACCACTGATAGTGCCGATTCCTGTTCCGCATCTATATCCCCTTGGAAAGTTCTATATTAGAAATAACACATTACACCTAGAACTGTCAAGGCTTGTGCAAGTGTTTTTACTTGTGGTCACAAATCACTAAATATTTTATTCTTGCAGATAAAATATGTAAGTGTTCGCGACCCCGGCTCGGTAATTTCTCTGCTGAGAAATTATACCTGCGCCCTCACAAATTGCTCGCAGGCAAAGCAGTTTGCCTGCTTTCTGCAATTTATGACCCTACAGAGAATCGAACTCTGATTTGAGCCTTGAGAAGGCTCCGTCCTAACCGTTAGACGATAGGGCCAATAGCGATAGCTTAAGGCTAAAAGCTTCATGCTTCAAGCCACATAATTAAGTGCTCCACTTTCTTCGAAAGAAAATAACTAGAACAAAGACACCTAGAATACCAACTAGGGTCTTATTTCTATGTGGACCATTTATTATCCCCATTCTCTCATTGCCCTCATAGTCAACTGCTTTTATATAAATTTTCTTAAAATTATCTACGCCTTCTAGCACTATTGGGCTACTGGTCTCTTTAAAATCTTTTTCGGAAGGTTTAAATATAAAGGAAGTAGCATATTTGTATTCTTTAACACCAGTTTCTTTGTCTTGGGTCAGAAAAGACACAAAATAGTTGCCACTAAAAACATCATCAGCCCTTGAAACAACCGGCTTAAATTCGATTGGCAAAGATTGATCTTCTATATTCTGCGACGATGTTGCATACATCTTCACACTTACCTCAGTACCAAATCCATCATTTTTTAAAGCTTTAATATTTACAAAAGTTATTTTTTTTAGGTCTTCAATTTTAAATTCACCTTCTAAAGAGAGGAGCACGCCTTTTCCTCTAAAACCTCCCGGTGTTATGCCGGAGAATATTATTTCTTTTGTTGTAGAATCAATGGTCGGACGTTCTACCCAGATAGTAACAACAGATGTGCCCGTCCTCACTCCTTGGATATCTATGCTCTTTGGCAAAATAATTTTCCCCTCTATGGCATTTACATAGTTGTTGCCAGTTTCTACAAATACGTCTGCTGTGCTTGCGTTACCTATAAAAGGCACTAAAGAAAATAAGGCAAGCGAAATTGAAAAATATATTTTTTTCATATTATCCGGTCCAGTTATACGCCATTATGGAAAAGTCTATCAAATTCACTTTACCATCCTTGTTCAAGTCTACCTTAACTGGAGGCGAGGGTCTTTTAAACCAATACACTAAAATTGAAAAATCAATTAGGTTTACTCGACGGTCAGTATTTTGATCTGCTATCACAGCCTTAGACGGTAAATTGGAAAAAATATTGGTGTTGCCCACTTTGAATGCAATTGATGCGCCGTATGAACTTATTTCATTTTCTATGGCTGTTTTTGATTTTGTACTGTGATCTCCATATTCAAGTGGAGTTGAATCGAAATTATACAAATAAACACCAGTAGTATCAGATTTGGTTTTTGCAAAAAATTGCTGTTCCGAATTAACTTGTATAGTAACTTCTCCGGAGGCCGTTGTTTTCCCAAAAATGGCCAAATTATCTCCTCGCTTTACCTGAGATTTATCAACAGCAATAGTGGGGGCCACAAATATTCCACTTATATTGGTTGTAGCCCCCGTTGTGATACTAACTGGAAATGTGAGCAGACTTGAGCGTCTTCCTGCATCATCTTCGCTGTAAATAGAAAAAAAGTAATTACCTGTTGCTAAATCTTTTAAAACAACCTGAAATTGTGCGCCACTGTCGGCCACTGTTGAGGTTATAACCTGTGCATCTTTAAGAATGGTTACCGCACTCTTGGGATATGCTCTTCCTGAAAACTGTATGCTCCCCCCGTCTGCTGACGGCAGTATAACCC
>CAYGCY010000001.1:0-118031 GCA_964348525.1 uncultured Candidatus Saccharibacteria bacterium | reverse complement strand
CTTTTAGGCCGAGGGGCAGGTACGAATAAACTCCAGCCATTTCTTTGTGAATAAACCCACCACGAATAAGAAGTTCCGCATTTTTAGCCACTTCATCTTTCGGCGCTTCTTTCCGTGTTTTTGTAAACAGTTGACTCTGCCTCATTACTGAATTGTACCTGAAATCGGGCCCAAAATTAAGCCGCTAATGAGTACCCTTTGCCTCCGTCTGTTTTTTCTTCGAGGAAAAGCTCCAGCTCTACCTCTTTTACTACATTACCTAAATCTGTTTTACATCTTTCCATAAAATCAGGCTCATCCATTCTTCGCTCAAAAACTCTATCAAATTTTTCTGCATACATAGCTATCCAATCCATTGCGTGTTCTGTTCTATCGCGATCATCTAAATTGCCTGCTCTTTTTATAAGCTCCGCCTGAATCGTTTGTCTTATTTTGAAAGCCTCTTGTTCGCTTATTGGTAGTGTTTCCATCCCCATTTGAGCTATTTTAGCAAACCAGAAACATCATGCACAGTCACTATTACCATAAGTAGTATGAGAAGAGCGAATCCGGCGCCGTGTACCATGCGTCCTACTTTCGCCGGTACTGGTTTCCCCCTCGCCCACTCAACAAGCGTAAATACTACTCGTCCCCCATCAAGCGCAGGGAATGGCAATATATTTATTATCGCCAAATTTATTGAAAGAAATGCCGCAAATGTAATTATAGATACCCACCCCAAACTTCTAGCTTCTCCTACAATTTTGCCTATCCCTACTGGCCCTGCCACTTCGCTTAACCCTCCTTTTAATTGCACTATATTGCCTAAAGCTTTACCTGCCCCGATGCTTATTAATTTAATAGTCGAACCAGTAACTCCGATTCCTTTGTAAAAAGCGGTAAAGAAAGAATAATCTTTCATCACTGCGGTATCTATGGAAATACCCAAAGCCTTTTTCCCATCAACTATTCCTTCCGTCTGTAGAAGATCTTTAATCTCTATAGTTTCGCCTGCTCTTAAAATATTTAGAGTTATTTTGCTATTTTGGTTTCTGCCTAAAAAATCTACTAAATCTTCTGCTGTTTTGGTTTGAAACAGTGCACCCCCACTTGATACTCCTGTAACAACATCATTAGGTTTTATTCCGGCTAATTTAGCTGGAGACCCCGAACTGGTTCCCAAAACCACTACTTTGGCATCTTGGGGCACATCGCTAGTCGTAACCGGCTCGTATGCTCCTGCCATTAATGTGATAGAGATAAGAATCCACGCTAGCACTATATTGGCTGTCACCCCCGCAACAAGCACTGCTATTTTTTTTAAAGGATGTTTCCCTGATAATTTTTCTTCCTTTGGAATGTCTTTCTCATCTTCTTCATCAAGTCCTTCTTCTCCGGCAATATTTACGTACCCTCCTAAAGGTGTGAGATTTAAACTGTATTCAGTACCTCTAAATTTTCTTGAAAAAAGACGAGGCGGAAAACCAATTGCGTATTCCTTGACCCTTGCGCCCACCCATTTCGCAACAATTAAATGCCCAAATTCATGTACAGCCACTAGGACACTTAGGATTATTAGAAAAAGTATTAGAGTTATCATTATTCTGAGTTATTCCTGTATTTCCTTTTCTTTTCTTTCGTAAATGGCTTCGAGCTCTTTGTTTAAATTATCAACTATTTTTTGAAGCTCTTCGTTGTGCCTAAATTTGGCATCTTTGTCTAACCCCTCATTTATATCTTTTTTTATTTTTTCTCGCTCTGTTCTCACAGCCACTTTTGCGTCTTCAAGCTTTACCTTAGCAACCTTCAAAAGCTGAGTTCTTCTCTCAGACGAAAGTTCAGGAAAAATAATCCTTAAACCTCTATCATCAACCGTTGCAGAAAGTCCTAGGTCGGAAGTTTGTATTGCTTTTTCTATATTTTTGGCTTGAGACATGTCCCACGGAGTAATACGCAAAGATCTGGCATCTTCTATATTTACAGAGGCAAGCTCTTTTATGCCCATGAACGTTCCATACGATTCTATCTTTACATTATCTAAAATGGCCGGAGTGGCGCGCCCCGTACGAATACCAGAAAACTCGCGCTTGAGCCACTCTATTGTTTCTTGCCCATGTTTTTTAAAATTGGAGAAATCGTACATACACAAGGAATAATATCCGAAAACCTGCTTTTTTCAAAATCAAAAAGGGATAGGAACTGTTTTTATTATTGAAACTAATGCTATACACGCCAAGGCTCCTTGTACAAAGATTGAAAGCGGAATGTGTTTTTTCATAAATTCTTCAACCCTGATGGGGGTGTGAAAAAAACCATGAAAGCTTTTAAACGCTTTTAGCCATCTGACTTTTGGAAACATAAAATGTAAGAACTGGAGCCCGTCTGGCACACATGCACCAATGGCTCCAAAAACTATAGGAATTAGGGAGCCCGAGCTAACTGTTAGAGAAATCAAAATAAGAAAACCTAAAATTCCATCTATGCCGTTCACAAAAATATCGTGTGCCAATCTCGCGTCTTTAGTCATCGCGTCTCCCCCTCTGTCTTCCCTATCTTTAGATAATGAACGAAGTGGGTAATCTGAATGAGGGATAGCATCAAGCGCGAAGTGAGATATGAAGCCTATTACAAAGGAAGTTGCAGGTGCTACCGGCAAAATTGCACCAAGTGCCCCTCCTACTAAAGTATGTACAGACAAAACCATAGAGTCGAAATTATACCACCGGCAAGGAAATAGATAGTGTTTCCAAAATCATTCTTTTTTGGCGACCTTGAGAAGATGCGGATTGTTTGGCAAATGAGACGGAAGAAAATGCTTTTTCTTTTTCTAAAATATTTTTATATTTGTGCTTGTATACTTTGTTTTCTAAATCACGAAAAAATACATCTACAGCTGTTTCATCTTCATCTTTTGCAATTTTCTCTGCCAATTTAAATCTTTCCTTTAAGCCCATCGACAAAAAGCTTTGAGCCAAAAGGTTTGAACTTTGAACCTTGTCAGTAAAAGCAAAGGATATATCTTCGAGGCGAGAGAGAAGTGTGGGTAAAAGCTCTACATCTTTTGGCACAATCACAAAAATTCTAAGAGAGCTGTTTGGCTCTTCAGTGAGTTTCAGAAGTGTATTCTGTGCCTCACGAGTTACCCTTTCTGCGGATAAAATAATTAACTTTGCTCTATCTTTGCCAAAAGTGGACATTGAAGAAAACTCTACGAGTTTTCTTGCCTCATCTACACTCAAGTGCCCATCAACGACCACCACATTCGGATTCCCCTGCACCACAATCCCCCATTCTTTTTCTACAGCAACAAAAATTTCAGGCAAAACACTTGTCTTGTTGCCTCGCACTAAATATGCGCGTGAGTGATTTAGGCTTGCTTTTAAAATTTCACCAAGCATTTGAATCATTATACCCAAAGCTTTTAGTTTTGAAGAATATCGAGTGAAAATAGAATAGCCTTGTTTAGGAGCGCGGTATATCTCTCCGTGACAAGGCTATTCTATTTTCACTGGCATTTACCAAGTTACCTTTTGCTTATGACCGCCTTCTTATATGCCTCAAGATGCTCAAGTGCGATACCAGTCCCCTTAACTACACAAAATAAAGCATCTTTAGCCAAAACCGCTTTCACCCCAGTACGGCGAAACACCAACTCTGGCAAATGCCTGAGCTGTGATGTCCCCCCAGTCATCACAATACCTTTATCAATAATGTCTGAAGCAAGTTCGGGTGGAGTTTCTTGTAATACGTCTTTCATTGCTTTTATCATGTCGCGGAGCTCCTTCCCTATCGCTTTCACTATTTCATTCGTTTTTATTTCAACAGAGCGAGGTAAGCCGGATACATAATCTCTCCCCTTCACTTGCATAGATAGTTCTTCTTCGACTGGCACCGCTGAACCTATTTCTATTTTTATAACCTCTGCCGTGCGATCTCCGATTGCTAAATTGTATGTTTTCTTCATATAGTCAGTAATTGCAACATCAATCTTATTTCCTGCACACTTCACGGAAGTCGAAGCCACAATTCCGCCCAAAGAAATCACAGCGACGTCCGTGGTCCCCCCACCAATATCTACAATCATCTGTCCAGAGGGCTCTTGTATAGGAATACCCGCACCTATCGCGGCGAGCACGGGCTCTTTCACTACGTACGCATTTTTTGCTCCTGCCTTCAGGGCCGCCTCAATAACTGCTCGACGCTCAGTTGAGGTAACTCCGGCCGGCACACTAATGAGAACATCTGGTTTTACAAAAGAAAATTTACCAAGCGCTTTAGTAATAAAATAGCGAAGCATCGCTTCTGTTACTTTGTAATCTGCTATCACTCCATCTTTCATGGGACGATAGGCAATAATGTTTTCCGGCGTTTTGCCTATCATTTTTTTGGCCTCTATCCCTATTGCCAAAACTTTTCTATCCTCTTCAGATACCGCAACTACCGAAGGTTCATTGAGTATCACCCCTTTCCCGGGTACATAGACCAAGACACTTGTAGTGCCTAAATCAATTCCGAGTTTTTTAGTAAAAAAGGCCATGAATGGCCTACACTTTATTCTTTTTGGGGTAATAATGAAAGTACTTGACAAATTATATTAATAGTGTATTATGCGGAAAGAACCCTCACTGAAATAAGGAGTTGCGCTTCATGCGGCCAACCACAAGATGGATCATCCTAGGGGTTTGGGAAACGGCCTTTGCCGCCTACACCCTCAAGAGTGGGTTCGTGGTGGTTCCCATTTTCTTTGCACTTCTCTCGGCCCACTCGTTCTTTCGAGCCGGGCAATCCCAAGCCACCTGACAAACTAGGACAAAAGTCCACTGTTGTCTGGTGGCTTTTGTTTTAACTGACAACTTGCAGCTTATAGCTTACAGCCTTAAGCTTCTGGGTATGTATATAGTTTCAGTACTCCCTCTCACTAAAACCTCTGATAAAGAGCCCCTTACCTATTTTTCAGTTACCGAATACGAGCCGGGGGTTATGGTTAAGGTGCCCCTGCGAAATCGTGAGGTACGCGCATTGGTGTTGAAGTCTTCCCCAGCAGAATCAGCAAAAATGGATTTGAGACAAAGTAATTTTACTCTTAAAAAAATAAAAGCGTCTTCTAACCCAAACGGTGGACGGACACTAACGAGCAAAGCATTTATGCATGCAGTAGAAAAATTTGGAGAATATGAAGCCCAACCGTTTGCTGCCACCCTTGGAGCGGTTCTTCCAAATATTTTATTTGAAGTAAAGAGAAAAGTAGAACCAATCGAACCGCAATGTACCCTAAAAGCAGATACCAGCGCTTTTCAAGGAAATAGCGAGGAAAGATATTCTCAGTATCGCTCTCTCATAAGAGAAACTTTTGCGCGCAAAAAATCAATATTTATTGTAGTGCCCACAGCAAGGGATGCCGAAACAGCCAAAGAAGAACTCTCAAAAGGCATTGAGCAATTTACTGCAGTATTTCATAGCGGGGACACATCTACTAGCGGAAAAAAAGAGATAGAAAAAGCTTTAAAGGTGGTAGACGATTATGGGCACCCTGCCCTTACTATAGGCACTCCTCAATTCTTATGTCTCCTGCGTACAGACACAGAAACTTTAGTATTAGACCGTGAAAATTCTAGAAGCTACAAAACATTCGGGAGACCAAATTTAGATTTTAAGATTTTTGCAAAAATTTTATCCCATGAATATTGCACAAGATTGATTTTGGGTTCTGAAATTTTGAGCGTAGATACAATGCATAAAATGCGTGAAAATGAAATAAATGAATGGGGGCATCTAAAAATGCGAGAGCAGTCATTGGCAGATATTTCTATAGTGTCTATGGTTAAAAGCGAGGACGGAGAACCATTCAAAATATTTTCGGATAAATTAAGGGCAGAATTAGAACAATTGGTAGAAAACAGAAAAAGAGTGTTTTTGTTTGGGGGACGAAAAGGTCTTTCCCCTACTACCGTGTGTGCAGATTGCGAAACAATAATGTCTTGCACTACTTGTGGCGCACCTTTGGTGCTCTATGGCAAGGAAAAACCATTTTTTCTGTGCCATAAATGTGGAGAAAAAAAGATTGCAAAAGATGAATGTGCACATTGTGGAGGGTGGAGACTCATCACGCTTGGTATCGGTATAGAGGGGGTAGAAGCTGAAATCAAAAAAATAGACCCTAATATAGAAACCTTTCTTCTTGATAAAAATACCGCGCCTACTCCTTCAAAGGCATTAAAAATGGTAGAAAAATTTCTCACAACATCAGGGTCGGTTCTCATTGGCACGGAAATGGCACTTCATTATTTTAAAAAACCAGTAGAAATATCTGCCGTGGTTTCCGCCGATTCGCTTCTCGGCATACCGGACCTAAGAATCAACGAAAAAATAATGGCCCTTTTAATACACATAAGACATTTAGGGAAAGAGAAAGTTATATTTCAAACGAGAGACCCTGAAAACAAAATATTTGAATACGCCAAAGAAGGCAACTTTTTAAGTTTCTTTGAAAGAGAGCTGGCAGAAAGAAAAAAATTTGCATTTCCTCCTTTTTCTCTTTTCATAAAAATCGTTTGGGAAGATAGCCCAGTAAGAGCTGAAAACGGGGCATCCTTTATAAAACAACTCTTGGGGGATGCGATTGAGATATTTAAAGTAAGAAACGGAGCTAAGCTGGTGAGATATCATGGCCTTATCAAAATAGAGCGCCAGAGCACTTCTTCAGAAGAGTGGCCGAAGCACGAGTTGGTAGAAAAACTACGGTCATTACCCCCCAATTTTTCAGTATTTGTAGACCCCGACGCTCTTTTATAAAAATCAGGGACTGGTCTTTGACATAAATCAGAAATGCCTCGTTTAGGAGCGAGGTTTATCTCTCCGTGACGAGGTATTTCTGATTTGTGTCCTTTTGGTGGGGATAAATTTGGGTACTTGTGAAAGGCCAAACATTAGAATCCTCGAAGACATTGCAAGACAATGTACTGGCAAGTAAGCTATTGTTATGGTTAAAATTTACCAAGAAAAGGAAACTCCCATTTTGAGGTCAAAGGCAAAACTCGTGCCCGTAAAAGAAATTTCCTCAAAAAAAATACAAAAGATAATCACGGGTATGAAAAAGGCTTTAGCTTCTCAAGAAGACGGAGTTGCCATAGCCGCTCCACAAATCGGCGAACCTCTTCGAATATTTGTGGTAGCTGGCAAAACAAAAGCCATCATTGCAAATGAAGAAGGGCCCGTTAAATACAAAGACGAAGTTTTCATAAATCCAGAAATTATAAAACTATCCAGACAAAAAAATAGTATGGAGGAAGGATGCTTATCAGTAAGATGGCTGTACGGAAAAGTAAAAAGATCAGAAAAAGTGGAAATATCCGCATATGACGAAAAAGGTAAAAAAGTTAGAAGGGGCGCTTCTGGCCTGATGGCACAAATTTTTCAACACGAATGCGACCATTTAGAAGGAATACTTTTCATCGATAAAGCAAAAGATATACATGAGTGGGTGCCTGAAAAAGAATTAAAGAAAACCAATGCTTAAATTTGCCTTTTTTGGTTCTGATTCTATAGCCATACCCGTATTAGACGAGCTAGAAAATGCAGGATTTTTACCAAGTGTGGTCGTGTGTAGCAAAGATATGCCAAAAGGACGCGGACTCGTTATTACTCCCCCTCCGGCAAAGTTGTGGGCGGTGGAGCGAAATATTCCCGTTATTCAACCGAAAAAATTGGATGAGGATTTTATCTCACAACTAAAAGCTTTCAATTTACAGCTTGGCGTTATCGCCTCATACGGAAAAATAATTCCTGAAAATATTTTAAATTTATTTCCTAAAGGGCTCGTTAACGTACACCCTTCTCTACTTCCAAAACTTCGTGGACCATCGCCACTCGAATCAACAATACTCTACGAAAATGAGGCGGGAGTAACGATAATAAAACTTGATTCACGCATGGATCACGGCCCGATAATCGCAAAAGAAAAAGTAAATATAGAAGTCTGGCCTCCAAAATATTCCTATCTTGAAAAAACTCTAGGTCGCGCAGGTGGGAAGCTCCTTGTTTCTGTTTTGGAAGATTATATAAATGAGCAATTGGTCCCCGAAGAACAAGTTCATGCAGATGCTTCTTTTACTAAAAAATTTACAAAAGAAGATGGGCTTATAGATTTATCAGAAAACTCTGAAAAAAACCTTCGCAAAATAAGAGCGTTTGAAGAATGGCCGGGTACATATTTTTTTACAGAGAAAAATGGCAAGAAGATTAGAGTAAAAATAACCGAAGCTCACATAAATGATGGCGAACTTCAAATAGATAGAGTTATTCCTGAAGGAAAAAAGGAAATGGATTTTACTTCTTTTTCCAGAACTTGAAACTTTTAAAACCTCTGGGATCTAAACCACGCATAATATCTTTCACAGTTCTAGCACTTCTTCTGAAAATAGTCTCTGATTTACCTTTGAACTTTTTTATTTCGAGAGTTATTGCGTCTCGCATTTCGTCTATGGCTGAATACAAGTCATCTTTTTCTACTGCTATATAAAACTCTTTTCCTTTGGTGTGTAAATGTATTTCTGCGCGGAAGACATCTCCTTGTTTATGGTGTTCGGTTGTCTTCCCTAGTTCTACTGTCGCGTGCGCACCATCATCTCTTACCAACTTATCTAAATTTTTGAGCCTCTTATCTAAATAATTTTCTATTGCCTCTGTACTCTCTATACCCTTGAAATATGTTGTGTGCCTCATGCCCATATTTTACCAAAGCCGTACAAAAATTTGAAAGGATAGCTTTTTTTAAGTAATATTCCCCTTGTTCTCCTCAAGAGAACATATTCCTATGTAGGTGCTCCGCCGGCTGGCGGATGTAGCATGGGATAAAAACATTCCCCGGTGGCGCAGCGGTAGCGCAGTCGCCTGTTAAGCGATTGGTCGTAGGTTCGAATCCTACCCGGGGAGCAGTTCTTCAAACAAAACGGCGACCTGCTCCTGTATATGGCTCGTAGCTTAGATGTTAAATAAACCCTAACAAATAACAACATCGAATCTTAACAAACCTTGTCATCCTTTGGCATCGGTTTTGTTGAAGAATATAGGTTTTTTAGCAACACAACATGCCAAGGTACGGTGCTTAAAATGTTGTTATTTGTTGTCATCCAACCTTAGCAAATCCTAGCATTTTCCAGCATCCTCTTTGTGGAAGAATAAGGGTTTTTTGGTGATTCGGCATGCTAAGGTTGAGTGGATGAATAAATTGGTACAAGTTAAGAGATTGCATACTGTTACCGAAAGGGCTGGCCCACGCTATAGCCCAGATTTGAATGTGGAGCTTCCTTTGGCTTTTACATTTGAAGCCCTTTCACGATCACCAATTTTTTACTCTAGATTCAGGGCATTCCTTAAAGAGATCCATAAGAAGCGAAAGCAACTATCCAGAAGGCATACAGATCCTTCAGAGAAGAAGGAGTACAAAATACTGGACGAAAAATATGATGCTCTATTTGATCTTGTTGAATCAGGCAGTTTCATTTATAAGCCTAGGATTCAAGTGGCTTTATTGGCAAAAATAATTAAGTCCTGCGACACTCAGACTCGCAAATGTAGAGAGTTGCTGGAAAAACATAAAGAAGAAATTAAACAGACTTTCAAAGACGCTACCGCCCCCACTAAAGAAGAGAAAGACTTAACGGGCAGTTTGGATTGGGAAATAAGACATTTAAGTGAATTGATGTCGGCTACTTGGCCGTTGTCCTCTTTCTTGGGCGAACAGGAAATGAGATCGGCAAATACAAATCTTTTACTTATGTCTGGGCCAGCGGGTATTGGAAAGACACATCTTTTTTGTGATATTGCCAAGAAACGCCTAGAGAAGGGTTGGCCCACCTACATTTTCCTAGGAGAAGAATTTACTAGCCAAGATCCACTTGAAGCTATTCGTAAATTACTAAAGTTTAATGGGACAACGACCCAGTTGTTTCAAAAGATTAATTCCTACGCTAAGAGAAGAAATACAAGAGCCCTTATCTTGGTCGATGCCTTAAATGAGAACCCTCAACAAGTAAGTTGGAAAGTTTTAGCAGAATTAGAAAAGTATCCTTACATATCTGTGGCCGTTTCTGTTAGAGAGGGCTTTGAAGACTCGGTTTTAAAGAAAAGGGATCGTGCACGATACTTAAAAATCACACACTATGGTTTCAGGTTTGAGCAGTGGTCAGCTGTGCGTAAGTTTTTTGACCAATACAAAATCACTTTTACTGAATTTCCCCCTCTTCTTCCTGAGTTTCAAAACCCCCTATTTCTAAAGATCTTTTGTCAGGTGCATAAGAAGTATAACGGTAAGGTCATGGGAAATGGAGCCACTATAATTTTTGAAGAATATACGGATTTCCAAGGTCAGGAGTTTATGAAGAAGATGGGCATTGCTTGGACTGGCGGTCCTAACCCAATTTGGGAAAATATTATAAAAGAGATGGCTATTTGGATGGCCACAAACAAAGCTGAACGCATACCCGAACCTGATGCCAAGCTCATAATTGAAAATTATCTTCCAAGCCAATCTTCTTTAGCACTACTTAATCTTGAGAAGTGTTGGCTTTTAACGAAGATTCCTCATTACGATAGCAACTTTCAGGTTACGGGATTTGATTACAGATTTCCTTACCAAAGGTTTAGCGATCATTTGATTGTTAGGTATTTACTTAAACAGTATTTACCAGAGTATAAAAACAAACCAAAGAAATTGTTTTCAACAGGCCCTTTCTCTCACTTTTTCACTGAAACTTATAAATACAGTGGACTTATTGAGGCACTTTCTGTTCAGATACCAGAAAGGTTTAATGGCCGAGATTTGATTGAGCTTATCCCCTCAAGTTGTCTTACTGACGAGGTTGTGCAAAAAGCATTTCTTCAGAGTTTAGTATGGAGAGAAGTTAAGGTTAAAAATGGAGCAGTAGTAACCTTTCGACCAGCTTCTGTAATGGCATATGTGCGTAAGTTTCTGCAATCAGACAAGTATACTTTGTGGGAATTTCTAGACACTCTACTAACTGTCGCTTCGATACCTAAGCATCCGCTAAATGCCTTTTTTCTAGACAAGGTTCTTAAGCGTAAGAAGATGCCAAAAAGAGACGCCCTATGGATCCCTTTTATGAGTAGTACATATGGCGATGGTTCGGCCATAGATAGAATCATAGAGTGGTCTTGGGATGATAATCCTAAGCTCGATATATCTTCTGAATCTTTGGAATTGTTATGTGTAGCCTTAGGCTGGTTCCTCTGTTCTTCACAGCGAGTGTTAAGGGATAGTGCAACAAAAGCTTTAAGTTCACTATTATCAAATGACCTAAAGTTAAGTAAACAGTTACTAGAAAGATTTAAATCTATAGACGATCCATACATTGCTGAAAGGTTATACGGAGCAGTATATGGGGCTTGTCTTATTGCTAAAGATAAAAAACCATTGAAAGACTTAGGAGTTTTTGTATATACAAGCTTTTTTATACCGAAACCTCTCACTACTCACATACTTCAACGTGACTATGCAAGGGGCATAGTAGAGTTGGCACAAGCACATTATCCAAATCCACTAATTGATCTAGATAAGGTTAGACCGCCTTATAAGAGCAACTGGCCACGAAGAATAACCTCATTAAAAGCGTTAGAAAAGAAATATGAACAGCCCCCAGCAACTGATGAGAATATGTTGGGATACTCCTCAATAAAGTACTCAGTATTAGGAGGTGATTTCGGAAGGTATACTCTTTCATCTAGAGTAGGACATTGGAGATCACGCAATCTAACTGGAAGAAAGAAACTTACCCCTAAGGAGGTAACCTCAGCTTTTGAAGGTACCCTTAGTCGCTCTCAAAAAGAGTTGTGGAAAAAATGGATTAAAGCAGGTGAAAGTGCAAGATTTGTAAGTATTTTTAGATATGTAAACAGTGTTAAGGGGGTTGAAGAGCCATCAGTAAATGAAAAGGATTTACTAAAATCTAAGAAGGATGCAGAAGGAATCTTTGTAAAAAGTCTGACCCCAACCCAAAAGAAGATTTACTATGACATTGCAAAACCTTTTACGGATGGAAAACTTAGGCAAAATCTATCTTTTGATGAGAACATCGCTAAACGATGGGTACTGGAACGAGTGTTGAAACTTGGATGGAGCCCGAACTTACATGGGACATATGATCGCAAGCGTGACAGTTTAGATAGAAGCCCAAATAAAAGTGAGAGAATTGGCAAAAAGTACCAATGGATAGCTTTGCATGAATTTCTAGGTTTGCTGGCGGACAATTTTGAATATGGGGATAGCTACAACCCAACAAGTGTTTATAAATACGATAATCCCTCTGAAATTTATACTCGTGATATTGACCCCTCATGCTTGTTGAAAGCAAAAGCGTATCGAGATCAGTATAAAAATCCAAGTAAAGACTGTTGGTGGGTACCAAAGTTTAGCTCTTGGGGTTTAACTAAGCCAATGAAAAAGTGGGCTTCTAGTATAAAAGATGTCCCTTCCTTAGAATCGTTTTGCTTTTCAAAAGATAAAGATGGCCGTGAATGGGTAGTTTTAGATGGAGGTAGTAGATTTGTACAACCGTTTCCTCATTACGAAGAAACCTATGATAGGGCCCGTCGAGAGTTGTGGCTTTGGTTTAATAGCTTCCTTGTAAAGAATGAGGATGCAGATGTTTTATTTAACTTGCTCTCTTCTACCAAAAGTACTTTTTCTTCAGGGTTACCTTTTGAAAATAGGCACTTCAATCATTTCTTTTTAAGAGAATTTCCTACCTATTTGGCATATAAGCATAACGCCAAAACTTACTTTTCTGGTGGATATTGGGAAAGAAAGCTGTCAGGCATAGAGTTGCCCGCTCCTGTAATGCCAACCATTTTTGATTATTCCACAGAGGAAGATGACACTTCAATTGAAAACTTCCACCTGTCTCTTCCAATTAAGCCTATATTTGATGGCATGGGGTTAAAATTTATAAAAGATGGGTACCTCGGTCGAGGGAGTGAAGTTATTGCTTTCGACCCATCAATTAACATTGATGGCCCCACCATTTTGGCTATAGACAAAAAGGAGATGCTCAAGTTTCTTAAAAAGAAGGGGTACACACTTATGTGGTTTTCTATAGGTGAAAAGTTGATGGTAGGTGGTGGAGAGATGGGAGGGGGGCGGGATTACCTAAGATTCTTCGGGGTCAATTACCTAAAATCTAACGGTCATACAAAGGAAACACTTGTAATAAGCCCTAAACCTAATCAAGATCAGTCTTAAGAAGCAGTAAGTCTTTAATTTGGTTAAGTTCAGTAATGGGATGTGGGTATTCATAGGCCCAATTAATGGTTCGAAAATCGTCTGCCAGAGTGAGCATTTGAGAGTCGCACAAAAGCTGGCTTTTGTATGACTGAGAATGTGAGCCCGAGTACTTTGGTACCCAGGGAGCTACTACTTGACAATATTGTTAAGATGTGTATAATGCGGTTGGATTCGTTATTTTGATAAACCTACTAAGGAGTTCCAGCAATGCCCGCAACGAATGTTGCCCCACATGAGTGGTCAGCAAAGAAGCTTGCTTTGGTTTCAAGCGTCATTGCTTGCACCTTGACTGCTGTGATATCCGCAGTAGTTGTCCTGAGATACTTACCATTGCCCGCCTCGCGTGAAGTAAGTAGGGTGTCAATGGTGATTCTCATCATTCTGACATCCTACATTCAACTGATGGCGAGCACGATTCATCACTCTCCCGTGGGACGAAGCGGAAATACCATCGAGGGCTGGATTTTCGGGGAGATCGGTGATGACTACGTTCATACTACGGTTCGGTGGTGGGTTTGGTTTTGGTTCTATTCGCCATTTGCTGTCAGCTTTATTTGCAACGGATTCATCATGGTTTTCATGTACGTGGCCATGAACAAGCCGTGACAACTTTAGGGGGTCCCACTGTTTCGACTTTGGGACCCTTTTTCATACAAAACTTAATTCACTAACTTCTTTTTTAATTTGAATCCAGTTCAAGGTTCTGAACTCATCCAAACAAGGGGAGCCCCTACTTGACAAAGAAACAAATTACTGATACGTTAAGTAAAGGCCCGCTAGTTCTAATTCCCCAAACTTGAGGAACCCATGCTTGGATTCAATCCAAGAATAATCACAACTGAAGGAAGAATGTGGATGAATGTGGTTGCCATTGTTATTCTGGTAGCTATCATTGTCATCCCGTTCCTCATGCAGTAATGCACGTCCCGCCACCCGAAGGAAATCCAAATCCATCGGGTGGCGGGTTTTCTTTTATTTGATTTTTCACACCAAAAATCAAACCTGATGTAACCCACGGAGCCAAAAACAAACTTTACCAAGGCTGTAGTATTTTAAGAGTATAATCTGGGCATATAAATTTAATAGCCAAAATGAAAATACAAAAAATCTCGGTAGTTATTCTGGGGGTTTTAATGACAAGCCCCTTTGTTGTTTTTGCTCAAACAAATTCAAGTGTAGTAATTCAACAACCACAGAAACAGGCAGACCAAACACAAGTTACCCAAATAAAAAATGAACTCAATTTAAAAAGATCCCTTTACAGAGGAGTAACCGGTGAAGACGTTAAGGGACTTCAAACTTTTCTTAAATCACAGTACCCAGATTTATATACCGCCCCGATTACAGGGTACTTTGGCCCACTTACAGAATCAGCGGTTAAGAAACTACAAGAAAAACAGGGCATAGAAAGTATTGGAATTGTTGGCCCAAAAACTACTGCCAGAATAAACGAACTTATCACAAAAAGTGCAGGAGGAAGAGGAGTGGCACCATTGGGGCTTCCAAAAGCTCCTACTGTACAAGGGCCTGATACAACAGCATCCGTGCCTACAATTTCTACCCCATTACCAACTTTAACTACTGCTGTGTCTGGAGGTGGTGGCGGTGGAGGTGGTAGTAGTGGGAGCGTTGTGACATCACAAACATCAAACACGGCTAGCACCACTCCGCCTTCAGCAACACTATCAGTAAGCCCCTCAACAATTACCGCTGGCCAAAGCTCAACATTGACCCTAACATCTTATGGAGCTTACGGAGGATGCTTTGGAGCAAATTTATTTTCCGGTAATACTAGTGGTAGCGTTACAGTGTCGCCAGCAACAACTACTACATATTCTGTAACTTGTTATAACGGTCCGGATCAGCAAACAGGACTTTCTACTACCAGAACAGTTACTGTAAATGTTCAGCCCGCAGGCTCTCCGGTTCCAGTTATTACCTTGTCAGCTAATCCAACAACAATTACCGCTGGAGAACCGACGACTATCACACTTTCTCAAACGGGAGCTTACCATTGTGTAAATACTGGTGGGTCTGGCCCCAACAATCAGGGGGGTGGATACATATATACATTCCCCTACACAAAACAGGAGTACCCAAGTATCACATGGACCTTTTCTTACACATGCTATACAGGACCAAATGCCACAGGACTTTCCTCGTCTGCTAGTGTAGTGGTTAACGTAAATTCTGCACCAGCCCCTACCATCAATGCTTTTTCTTTAAGTTCTAGTAGTACTACCATTGGCCAACCAATAACCATTACTATATCTTCCTCTGGAGCAGACAGTTGTTTCCTAGCTTTCCCAGGAGGTAGAAGCGGAGGAAATGTTAGCCCCAATGGAGCTACCACTACTTACCCGACTATTTCAGGAACTTATACGCTCACTTGTTGGCCTCAACCAAACAGGCTAGGTGTCTCTACTCAACTCTTGAGTGGTTCTGTACAAGTATCTAATCCGGAATTAGTAGCTCCGGCAGGAGCCCCTGCTGGTTTGGGTATGTATACCGGCTCTAGTTCTGGTGGATGGGGCATAGATGGTTCGTGGTGCTCTGATAACAATAATTCAAATTCTAATGACGCAGGTATATGCCAAGATAATAGTGGGACTTACGCTGATATGTGTATCAATTCAACTTCTAAAACCGGATATTGGTGTAGTGGATCTTTTGGCAACGGTGGATATATAGGTTCACCAATAAATTTAAGGTGCGTTTCTATGACCAACAACTACAACGTTCCAGGCTATTCCTGTTATCTGGGAGGGTTTTCATTAACTAGTTCTCAACCATCTGGGACAACTACCTCGCCAACTGGAACAACTACACGGTCCACTCCCCGCTCGACTGGATTTGCATCAGTTCTTAATGCACTATACCTAACCATCCAAGAACTTAAACAGTTGTTGCGCTAACAGAAAGCCCCACCACGATTTATCGTGGTGGGGCTGTTGGTTAATTCTCCTTGAAAATCTTGCTGAAAAGCTGGTCAGACCACCGTTTCTTGATCTTAGCTCCCTCAAGCCATTCAGGAGGAATGTTCTTCACGACCCAAACTCCGTTTACGGGGTCATTGAAGTCAGCGATAACCTCCCAAATAAGTGACACAATGTACGAGACAGAGAGAACAGAGAACAGTCCCCGCCAATAGCTCTCGTTGTAGAGTGTCAGCGTCCACAGGATTACAATGGAACCTGTGACAAACACGACGAAGCGCAAAGGTGTCGGTACCTGATCTTCAACAAGATCAAGAAACTTCTCCTTATCCCCCGACCTTACTGCCCTTCTCATCTCCCCGTAATCTCCTTCTCTAAAAAACAAGACGCCAGAGAGAAAGACATGAACGCCACCAATGAACGGCAAAATGACGTTGATAATCGGTTCGTCTGCCACTCGGCCCGAGTACAGTCCAAGTGATTGAAAAATGTGATACAGAACGATTGAGGGTAGAGACATGAAAAACGGCACAACTGCCATTCTCACGCTTTGCAAACCGCTCTTAAACCCCGTCGGGAAAGCCTTTGCGACCCCATTCAAGATTTCTATCGGAGCTACCATTCTGCCTTCATGCATACGCTACTCCTGTTCCGTGGGTTTGAATCTGCAAAAATTATACATATTAAACACAGCTTGTCAATAATAGGCCCCCCTGCTTGGGCTCTGATAAATGTGTAGGGTACAGCTTTTTACTTTGTGAAAATAGCACCTTCTAAAGAGAGGTGTGGTCTTCAGAATATTTTTTTGTTGTTTTGAATGGAGGGACCGGAGCTTCATCTGTTATCAAAACATGTTTTGGTTTTTCGTGTTCATACAAATGGTGTGAGAAAATGACTTCCCTTACTTTGTCAGGATATCCTGCGTCTTTCAAATAAAAGCCCGCGCTATCATCAGCTGCTGTTTTTACTAAAATATCGCCGTACTTGAGCATTGCCTGCATCATCCCCCTTTGTTCGATAGATACGTCTTGAATCTTGTCTAGCCCCAAGTTTGATACTTTTCTATGGAATACTCCTATTTGGTCTATTGAAATAATTCTTTTTTGAGTTATGTACCAAACATCTAAATAATAATTGGTCCAATGAACGAAAAAGTAAGCCCACAAACACAAAAGCCATAGACCATAAAAAAATGGCCCGAGTTCCAATTCCCTTAAGGTAGACAAGCTTACTGGAAATAAATAAAAGAAAGCTCCATATAAAATCGGGGGCAGGATTGCAAAAACAAGTAAAACAGAGGATTGATACGCGAGTACAAACCAATGTTTTCTCACTTCTAAAAGCACTTGTTCGTCTTTGTCTAAATTAAGCATTTTATGGAATGGCTAGAAAAGTAAAAAATAAAAGCAAAAGCGAGCCTATTATAAAGATTGTTTCTATAATAAAAATTTTCCTCGACCCACCACCATATTTTTGCCAGTGGTAAACCAAAACCGAAGCCCCCAGCAAATAAGCCACTAAGAAAATCCAAAATATAGAATCTAACCCTTGCCCTAAAAGTGCTTTTGGAAAACCTAATGTCGAAGCCGATACATTTAGCATAAATAAATTCTAACACTAAAAACATAGCTTTTTATTGATATTTTGTGCCATATTGACTTCTAAATATTAATATGCTATACTGGTCAACGGAAATCGGAGAAATTCTCCGATAACGTACTCCGAACAAAGTGGGGCTCGAAATGCCCGGTGATTGGTTTGCTGGCGCCATCGTCTTCAAGGAGGACGACGCTGGAAGATGTTTTGTGCTGGTCCAAGACTCGAGATCTACGGATCCGAGGTGGGCAAGAAAGCCTGTTCAGACAAAATTCCCTGGTGGGACCAACGACGGTCGCACGGAAGACACTTCTCCAGAAGACACCTTCCGAGGCGAGCTCGAGAGTGAAACCGGCCTCCGTGTGGAGTCTGGAGAAGGGCTCATCCTTGTTCACGAGGAAAGGCCGAACCCCGCCCATCTGAAACGCTTCATGGCCATTTCTTTCGAGAAGTGTCATGGAGAGCTTCGAACGACTCCCCTTCAGGACGGTTCCGACCTCGTCTCTCCGCCCTACTGGGTTGAGCTCGAGAAGGTGGGAAGGGTCCTCTACGGCACCCATCAACAGGCGCTCATCAAGTTCATGCGCATGTGGGATTCTGGGGCACTTTTGAAGGAAGTTTAGGACTGTGCAAATTTGTGAGTGGCGCACGATTCATCGTGCGCCACTTTTCTTTTAAAACTTGAAGCTTGAAGCCAAAAGCTATAAGCTGTATTTTTATGGCTCCTCTTGTATTCGATATAGAAACTAAAAATACTTTCTTCGACGTTGGGGAAAATGACCCCGCCAAACTTGATATCTCAGTAGTAGGAATTTATGATTTTTCGACAGACACCTTAAGGGCTTTTCAAGAACATGAGTTTAAAGACATGTGGCCTTATTTTGAAAAGGCTGATTCCATCATTGGGTACAATTCAGAACATTTCGATATCCCTCTTTTGGACAAGTACTACCCCGGCAATCTCACTAAAATAAAATCTATAGACCTAATGAAGTCTATTCAAAAAACACTGGGTAGACGCATAAAACTTCAGGATGTCGCTTACGCCACTTTAGGTACTTCTAAATCTGGGCAAGGGCTCGACGCAATTACTTGGTGGAAAAATGGCGAAATCGAAAAAATCATTGAATACTGCCTAAAAGATGTTTCCATAACAAGAGATTTGTATAACCATATGAAAAAACACAAAAAAATAACCATCCCTGATGGACCAAAAACTTTTGAACTAGAACTGGACATATCTGACTGGGAGGAAGAGGAAGAAAACAAGCTTACTCATGCCATGCCTTGGTAGAGTTGAAAATTTAATAAAATATGGAATAGTACGGAAGGAATCTTACAGGAGAGTATATGGGGATATTGCGAGATGCTAAAAAGGCTCTTGCGGTAGCCGTATTCATCTTCCTTCTGTGTTCGGGCTATTTGGCCTTGTTTGTGTTGTCGAATGCACTCACTGGACCAAGGTTATACGGAGTGAAGCAGAGCCCGGAACCAGCTATGTACCGCAAGTAAGCGAGCCCTATGGGCTCGCTTTGTTTATTTGTTATATAATTCCTAAACTATGAAAAACACTTTAATACTAGGTGGTTCAATTATTATTGCGGGCGCATTTGTGGGAGGTGGTTTGTATTTATCTAAAAAACAAGTTCCTCTTAAAAATATTCCTGATACAAGCCCCCAAGAAGAAATAATTATAAAACCAGTAAGCGCAGAAGACCACATACAGGGACCGAGAGATGCGAAAATAACCATCATAGAGTATTCAGATCCTGAATGTCCTTACTGCAAAGTATTCCACGAGACAATGAACGAAATAATGGCGGATAAAGAATTGTCCGGAAAAATAGCTTGGGTATATAGACACTTCCCCATCGAAAGCCTACATACTAAAGCAAAATATGAATCTCAAGCAATGGAGTGCGCCGCAGAAATTGGAGGCAATGACGGCTTCTGGCAGTTTACAAACAAGCTTTATCAAACAACAAAATCGAACGACAGTTTCGACATAGCGACACTCCCCGACTTAGCATCTAGCGTGGGTTTAGACAAAACCAAATTTACAGAATGTTTGAAAAGCGGAAAGATGGTAGAAACAGTAGAACAACAATATAAAGATGCTGTAGCAGCTGGCGGGCAAGGTACGCCATATTCAATAATCCTAGGGCCCAATGAAAGAAAAATACCAATACAAGGGGCAGTAAGGGCAGAAGCATTGAAAATCCAACTCAATTCGCTTTTGAGTCTATAAAATGAATATTCGTCTGACAAAAACAGACTTCATATCTTACAAAGAGTGCCCGAACAATGTATGGATTAAAATCCATGAACCAGAAATTTACAACCAGTTTGAGGTATCGGAATTTGAAAAGTCTTTAGCTGTTGCGGGCAATGAGGTTGAGGAATTGGCAAGAGGAATGTTTCCGAATGGTTTTCTTGTAGAAAGAAGGAGTGAGAACGCTAGTCAATTAACTAAAAAACTAATTAGCGAGAAGACTCCCATAATTTTCCAAGCTGTTTTTATTACAGACAAGTTTCTGGCGGCTACTGATGTATTAAAGTGGAACGACAAGGCCGGAAAGTACGATTTGTACGAAATAAAAATGTCTTCCACAGAAGAGGAGGGCGAGGACGGCAAAACTAAAAAGAATAGGAAAAAAGAAGAGCAATTTGAGTACGATTTAGCTTTTCAAGCAAATGTCTGTGAACTTTCAGGACTTCAATTAAATAAAAAATATCTAGTCAGGCTAAATAAAAAGTATGTAAGGAAAGGCGACTTGGATTTTAGCCAGCTTTTTATACTAGAAGATAAAACCGAGATAGTGGATATACTAAAATCTGTCGCTTTGGTGGAAATGGGAAGAGCTTTTGAGGATATTTCTAAGACTAAAAGGTTGCCCTCCCCTTGCCCTTGCTATTACAAAGGCAGATCAGCTCACTGCACTACTTTTTCAATAAGCAATCCTGATGTTCCGGCGTATAGCGTGCATGATCTAAATAGAATCGGTAACAGTAAGTCGTATTTAGGCCAACTGCTAAATGAAAACATCCTACATGTTTCTGATATTCCAATAGATGACCGGCTCAAAAATAAAAAGCTTAACCAAGTTTTAGTACACAAAAATAAAAAACCCTTAGTGAATTTGGAAACAATCAAAGAGGAACTTGGTCAGCTTGAATTCCCTCTATATTTTCTAGACTACGAAACATACCCAACAGCTATCCCCCCATTTAACGGCTATCGTCCATACCAGCATATTGTTTTTCAGTATTCTCTCCATGTACTTCGTGACAAAAATTCGGAACCGGAACATTATGAATGTTTAATTTTGGATGGCGACCCATCCCAAAAAATATCTGAAAGTTTATCTACAAACATAGGGTCGAAAGGTAGTGTAATTTCATGGTATAAAAATTTCGAGAACAGCCGAAATAAAGAGCTTGCTGAAATAAGGCCTGAACACAAAAAGTTTTTTGAAAGTGTAGTTGAAAGAACTTATGACCTTATGGACATTGTTGAAAATCAGCACTATGTGCACCCAGATTTCAAAGGAAGATCTTCCATAAAAAAAGTTTTACCCGTATTGGTCCCCCACTTATCCTATGAAAATCTCGGAGTAAAAAATGGAACTGATGCAATAGAGGCTTACAGGAAAATAACTTCAGGCGAAATTACAGGGAAAGAAGTTGAAAACAAGAAAAAAGAAATGCTCGAATATTGTAAAGTTGATACCCTTGCGATGGTTGAACTTTTTAAAGTTTTTAATAAATTGGTAGAGCAAACTAATTAACCCTTGTTTTTAGCCATATTTTAACTATTGACATAGTATTACAAATATGCTAGCATATTTGATAGCAGAACCTTAATCGTGACCCTGTCACGGGGAGACAAGAAAAGATGAAAAAGTCCCTCATGTTGTCGGCTCTCCTGTTGTTTGTCCCGGGCACGCAGGCGATGCGCTTTGCGCGCCCGTTTGCCGAAGGGGCGCAGGACCCGATTGGCGCAAAGATCATCGTGGCGACAATCTGGCTTATGGTGATTGTCGTGACGACGTGGACAATCCACCAGAGAATCACTCGGTCAATATCAGCGGCAAAGTGACGCGTCGCTCTACACTCCGGCCCGCTCTCAAATAAGAGCGGGCCGTTTGTTTTAAAAAATTTTTAATTTTTCACACAAATCGTCTAAAGTATCAAATTCAATTAGTGGGTTTGCCATTTGTTGTATTGAAGTAGTTTTGACTCCCCTTTTTAGAGCCAAGGCAAAGGGTTTTCCTTTCCCAATTACATATCCAATTTCAACAAGCATTCCTTCACTTTTTTCGTCAGATTTTATGTATGCAAGGAGTAAATCAGAATTATCTAATTTTTGAAAAGCGTGCTCCATTATTTCCTTGTTCGTACGGTTTTTCTCACGAAACCATAACTCATCTTCAAAAGAACAATAGACTTCATGTTTATTGCCCACCCTGAGAGTAGCCAAAATTTTCCCTAAACTTTCCTTGAGTTCTACTGGGTCTTCGCCTGTGAACCTGTACGAAAGAAATATTTTCATATATTTATATTTTACCTTAACTTTGAGTGAGTATTAGTATTCGCCAATCGTTGCGGAAGCGAGCCAGCACGGTGAGTCAATCTGCCCTGAGCGAAGCGAGGGCTCTTGACTCTGGCGAGCTGAGCGACAGGAAAACCGGCCGCTGGGCCGGTTTATCCGTGATTGGCGAATACTAATACGAACGGATTTTAATGCCCCTTCAATCTATTTATCTTCTCATGCTGTCTTATTTTCTCTAGAGCCTTTGCCTCAATCTGACGAATTCTTTCACGAGTAACTCCAAACACCTTCCCCACTTCCTCTAAAGTATGAGTAAACCCATCGCCCAATCCATAGCGCATTTCTAAAATTTTTCGCTCCTTTGGAGGTAATTCGTTTAGGATTTCGCGCACTTGGTCTTGCACTATTCTCCTCGAAGATTCCTGATCTGGTGAAAGTATTTTATCGTCTGCCACAAAATCCCCCAGCTTGCTTTTACCATCTTCTCCATCATCCCCCACAGGAGACTCAAGAGAAACTGTAGCTTGGTCTATTTTTTCTATTTGATAAATTTTTTCGACTTCCATGTTCATTTCGGTTGCTATTTCTTCGGGCAGTGGATCGCGACCCAAGTCCTGTGTAAGTCTTCTTACTACCTGCTTGTATTTAGCAATAGTTTCCACCATGTGAACCGGCACGCGTATAGTACGAGACTGGTCTGCTAACGCACGAGTAATGGCCTGCCTTATCCACCAAGTAGCGTAAGTAGAGAACTTAAATCCTTTGGTCCAGTCAAACTTATCTACCGCTTTAAACAGCCCTAGGTTGCCTTCCTGAATAAGATCGAGAAGCGTTAAATCAGGACTACGATTCGCATATTTTTTAGCAATAGAAACCACCAGTCTCAAGTTGGCTTTTGCCAATAAATTTTTTGCCTCTTCGTCTCCAGCCTCTATCCTCCTTGCAAGTTCTTTTTCTTGAGAACCGGCAATGAGTGGGTACTGACCAATTTCTCTCAAATACATTTGTATTGAGTCAAAGGTGCCTTCTGATCTCCCTCCATATTCATATTTTTTATGAACCAATTCATCTGGGGATGAAATATCTAAAAGCCCTCCGCCTTCTAAAACATCAACACCAGCAGTCTGAAGTTTTTCATACAGGTGGTCTAAAAACACAATGTCTCTTTCTAGGTTTGGAAACTCTTTCAATATGTGGTCATAAGTAACAAAACCTCTCTCTTTACCACGAGAAAGAAGCTTTTCTATTTTTACCTCCGCATCATTCTTTTTTGAGATTTTTTCCTTTCCGAGTTTTGCAACTGCTTTTTTTACTGATTTTTTTACTTTTTTAGTAACAGCAGGCTTTTTTTTCTTTATCGGCTTTTTGTGTTTCTTAATACTAGCCTTTTTCTTTTTTAAAGGTTTTTTTGTTTTTTTGGGTTTTGCTTTGGCCATAAATTATTTTTTATCTTTTAAGAGCTGTTCTCTTCCAGAGTTTGTTTCTTGAATGGATTTCAAAATTTCTTTTGCTTCTACGCTATCTTTTTTTTCTTCAGCACGCGAAAGAGCCTGAGTAAACTCCACTAAACGTTTTTTTAACACATCTTCTTTGAAATTGAGGATTACCTCCTCCAATAAACGGCTTGTCTCTATGGACAAATCATTGCCGTAGTAGTTTTCAACCTCGAAAATCAGGTTCTCCTGTTCGGGTTTGTAACGAGAAATTATAGCTCCTTTTTCAACATCATTCAAGAAGCCAAACTCCTCACCTATTTTCTTGGGAAATGCCGTGCCTGCCTCTTCTGCAAACAATAAACCAACAGCGTGCCTCTCTATCTGGTTATAAACCTCCGCTTGACTCACATTCTTTGTCTCTCCTGTTATATATGTACTTCCCTTGCCCTTGCTTCTCTTATAACGCACAACATCTTCTTCTATGGCTCTTTCTGGTATTTTTACTTTTGCTGATACAGTTTTTATAGTATGTGCTCTTTCTACTGAGCTTTGAATGAGCGCTAAAAGCGGAACTATTTCTTTTTCTATTCTTTTGGCAATGGTTCTCTCATCTCTGCTTTCCTTCATTATCATTCCAAGGACAAACTCCACAAATGGGAGAGCACTCCTCAAGACATCCTTATATTCTTCGATATTTTTTAGAATGAGATCTGCTGGATCCTTGCCCCCTCGCATGCTGGCTATCTTTACCTCGAGACCTTTTTCAAGGGCAATGATTGCAGTACGAATTGCGCTCTTCACTCCTGCTCCGTCAGCATCAAGCGCAATAAGGATTCTTGGTGATATCTTTTGTAATCTTTCAATATGCCTTGGGGTGACAGCGGTGCCTGAGGCGGCCACCGTGTTTATGACCCCTCCCTGATGAGACATCAGAAGATCCATTTGTCCTTCCACTAGAACAGAAAAGTTTTTTTGTCTTATTTCATTTTTTGCCTTATCAAGACCATAGAGTAATTCACTTTTACTAAAGTATGTTGAATCTGGACTGTTTAGATACTTTGGTGGATTAATTTCTTCATCAAGAGACCGCCCAGAAAAGCCCACTACTCTACCTGAAGATTCTGCAAGAGGAAAAATTATACGTTCTCTAAATACATCGTATGGTTCATTTCCTTTTTCTCCAGTTTTTATTAGCCCCGCCTTTAGCATCTCCGTATCACTAAAGCCGTTAGATTTTAGGTGCTCTCTCAAATTTCGCCATCCTGCCGGAGCAAACCCTAATTTGAATTTTTCTATTGTTTCTATTGTAAGCCCTCTTTTCAAAAGATATTGAAGTGGGTCAGAATGTTTTTTCAGTTGCTCTATAAAGTAATTTGTAGCTACTTCTAAAGCCAGAAGCGCTCGGTCGTTTTCTTCTCTCGTTTTTGGAGATACCTTTTTAAGTTCAACCCCCGCTTTTGGAGCTAGAAATTCTAACGCACCACGAAAATCTAGCCCCTCCATTTCTTGGGTGAAAGTAAAAATGTCCCCTTTTGCTCCACATCCAAAGCAATAATAAGTATTCCTCCCAGGAGACACGAAAAACGACGGTGTCTTTTCGTGATGAAAAGGACAGTTCGCTTTATAGTTTGCCCCCGCTTTGTGGAGTTCTAAATATCCCCCGATTACACTCACGATATCGAGGCGATCTTTTATTTGTTCAACCTCTCGTGACATCTTATTAGTATTCTACTCTAAACCTTGCTCGTTAAACCTATACCTCTCATCAAGTTCTTTTTGGAGTTTTTCTATAGACTGCTGTTTGAGACTTCCCGGAAATCCTGTACCAGCAGGGATTAGTCTCCCGATTATTACGTTCTCTTTCAAGCCCAAAAGCTCGTCATCTTTTGCACGAAGTGCATTTGATATTAGGACTCTTGTTGTGTGCTGGAACGAAGCAGATGAAAGTACGCTTTTTCTAGACAAGGAAACCTCTGTAATACCCATCAAAAGTTCTTCTGCTTTTGCTTCATCATTTCCTTCAGCTCTAGCAACTTTGTTTGCTTCAAGAAATTCCTCGTACTCTACGGTGTCACCCCTTGAGAAGTCAGTGCCTCCAGGACTTGTAATTTTTCTCCTTGAAAACATTTGTCTCAAGATAACTTCCATATGCTTTCTTGAAACCGATTCTCCTTGAAGCTCATATATCTTTGATATTTCTTTAATTAGATACTCCTGTGTTTTTTCTTTGCCGGCATATTTGAACAACTCATCCAAATCGGCAGAACCATCAGTTAGAAGGTCTCCTTTACTTACCTTGTCTCCCACCTTCACTACTATCACTCGATGTGGTGGTACTACATACTCAATTTTGTCTTCTTTGGCAGACTTTCCTTCTGGAAGAAGTACAATCATTTTTTCGTTGGCCTCTTTCTTTATTTCAGACACCATGCCGTCAACATGAGCAATAACCGCAGGGTTTTTGGGCATTCTATTTTCAAACAATTCCTCAACACGTGGCAAACCTTGAGTGATGTCTCCTCCAACGGAAGCAATACCTCCAGCGTGGAAAGTTCTCATAGTAAGCTGTGTACCCGGCTCACCAATAGCTTGCGCAGCCACTGTACCGACGGCTTCGCCTACGTCTATAATTTCGTTCTTGCCAAGATCAGCCCCATAACAATGTTTACATATTCCTCTAACTGACTCACAAGTCATCGGGGACCTAACAACAACTGTTTTTACCCCAGCTGCAGAAACTTTTTCTGCATCACCCTTAGTAACGTAGTGGCCTTTCTTAAACAAAACTTCACCATCTTTCCCTACAATATCCTCTGCCAAGAATCTACCCTTCAAAACTTTGACCATAGAAATCTCAATGCCTGAAGCAGTTTCAGTAGAAATCCTTATACCCTTCTTTGCACCACAATCTTCTTCCATAATTACCACATCTTGAGACACGTCAAATAGCTTTCTAGTAAGGTACCCCGCCCTTGCGGTATTTAGAGCCGTGTCGGTAAGTCCTTTTCGGGAGCCGTGAGTAGTAATGAAGTATTCAATAGGCGTCAAACCTTCCTTCATACAAGAAATAATCGGGAACTCAATTGTTTCTCCTTGCGTATTTGTGATGAGACCCTTCATTCCAACCATCTGAGTGATGTTTGAGATTGAACCTCTAGCACCAGAGTTAATCATGTCATACACAGAATCTCTTTCATTGAGAGTTCCTGGTAGAAGTTTCTCTACTTCCCCCTTTGCGCCTTGCCATATCTCGGCACTTTTCTCTAAACGCTCTTCTTCTGAAATAAGCCCCTGATTAAATTCAGCTTTTACATTTTCAGACTTTTTCAATGCCTCTTTTATGATGGCCCCCTTGCCTTCTGGGATTTTGACATCATCTATCCCCCACGTTATACCAGAAGCTAGTGCATATTTGAATGAAAATGCTTTTATTTTGTCCAAAATCTTTGGAATCTCACTGATGCCGTACACCGAAATTAAATGCTCGACTAAAGAGGTCATTTTCTTTCTATCAATAGCCGTATTTACAAACGGATAATCGCTTGGCAAAACAGAATTGAATAACAATCTTCCTATCGTTGTTTCAAACAACTGACCGTTAAATTCTTTGTATTTTGGGTTATCTGTTTTTGGCAAAACTTTTATCTTTGCACGCAAAGAAACTTCTCCAAAATCGAAAGCGGTTACAGCGCTGTTGGGACTTGGAAAGGCCTTGCCCTCACCTTGCTCCCCTTCAAGAATCTTGGTCATCCAGAAAGAGCCAAGCACAACATCAAGTAGTTTGTTGATGATGGTAGGATCTCCAGATCCAGGCTTCAGGATGTTTCTGTTGGAAGCCATTATTTCACGAGCTTCTAATTGCGCCTCCGGAGAAAGGGGCACATGAACGGCCATCTGGTCTCCGTCGAAGTCGGCGTTGAAAGCTGTACATACTAGAGGATGCACTTGAATAGCATTTCCTTCAATAAGAATTGGTTTGAATGCTTGAATGGACAATCTGTGAAGAGTAGGTGCGCGATTTAAGAGTACATATTTATCTTTAATGATTTCTTCAAGAATGGCCCACACTTCTGGTATACCATCCTCAATAAGTCTTCCTGCACCTCTTATGTTGTAGGCGAGCTCTCTTTTCAGCAATTCAGCAATTACAAAAGGCTTGAAAAGTTCAAGCGCCATATGTTTAGGCAGACCACACTCGTCCAAATTGAGCTCTGGTCCTACCACAATCACCGATCTTCCTGAATAATCCACTCTCTTACCTAAAAGATTCTGTCTAAACAACCCCCTTTTGCCTTTTAGATTGTCCGACAAAGATTTAAGAGGCCTTCTTTGGCTTTGGTTGACTGCTCCTGCTCCACCCGAATGTCTGATGGTATTGTCTATTAGAGCGTCCACCGCTTCCTGAAGGATTCTTTTTTCGTTTCTCAAAATAACATCTGGGGCAAAAATTTCTTTCAGTTTCTTTAGACGGTTGTTCCTGTTTATGACTCGTCTGTAAAGATCGTTCACATCAGATGTAGCGTATCTCCCCCCATCAAGAGGCACCATTGGCCTTAAGGCTGGTGGGATAACAGGAATTCTCACCAAAAACATCCATTCTGGACGAATGCCGTTTAAAATCATTTGGCGAATCAAAGAGATCCTTTTTATTAACTTTGGAGTTTCGGCGGCTGAGGCTTTTTCGAGGTGAGTTTCAAGTTCGACTAGTAGTTTTTTGAGATCAATATTTTTAAGCATCTCAAACAACGGGTCTGATCCAATGGACGCTTCAAATAACGCACTGTATTTGAGAGAAAATGTGTGGTAAGCAACTTCATCTAATACTTTCCCAACCTGAATAGATTCAATATCATTCTTTGTCTCTTGGAATAAGCCTTTCAAATGCTCTTTTGATTTATCGTCTTGCAGAGCTTTTACTTTCGCTTTGAATTCAGAGTCAAGGTCTTTGAGAATTTTCTGTTTCTCATCAATATTTACTTTGGTAACAATGTAGCCCGCGAAATAAATAACCTTCTCTAAATCTCCTGCTGGTACTCCTGTAATAAGGGCCAAGCGAGAAGGCATAGACTTCAAAAACCAAATATGACAAACGGGGGCAGCCAGTTCTATGTGGCCCATTCTTTCTCTACGCACTATAGAACGGGTTATTTCCACTCCACATTTTTCACAAACTATCCCCTTGAATCGAATACCACGATACTTTCCGCAATAACATTCAAAGTCTTTGTCTGGACCAAAGATTTTTTCATCAAACAAACCATTTCTTTCACTTCTTTGTGTTCTGTAGTTTATGGTTTCCGGTTTGGTAATCTCGCCATAAGACCATTCTTTTATTCTTTCTGGAGAAGCGAGGCGTAGCTGTAAGGTATCGAAGTCTGTAATCGTGTGGTCCTTTTGCATTTTTGTATTTATTATTTCTTTCATATTTTTATCTTTAGTTTCTTATTGGGCTTCCTCCTCAGAAGACTTTCGACCTTTTTTCTTAAGAACCACATCAAGCCCTAAACCTCTTAAATTGTGAAGCATCACATTAAATGACGCCGGCGTTCCGGGCATTTTCATTCGCTCACCCTTCACGATTGAATCGAAGGCAGCTGACCTGCCAATGATGTCGTCAGATTTAATAGTCAACATTTCACGCAACGTATATGAAGCCCCGTAGCCGAGAAGCGCCCACACTTCCATTTCTCCAAATCTCTGACCACCGTTCTGTGCTTTTCCTCCAAGTGGCTGTTGAGTGATGAGAGAGTAAGGGCCAATAGAGCGCATGTGTATCTTGTCTTCCACCATATGGTGAAGTTTTAATACATACATATAGCCTATCGCTATGTCCTGTGCGAATTTTTCTCCTGTTCTTCCGTCATAAAGTTTTACTTTGCCGGATTCAGGAAAACCAGCTTCTACTAGCTCTTTCTTAATTTCAATATCTGTTGCTCCTGCAAAAGGAGGAACAATCGCCTGATAGTTCAAGGTGTGAGCAGCAAGACCTAAATGCATTTCAAGAATTTGCCCCAAATTCATACGAGAAGGCACACCAAGAGGAGTGAGTATCACATCTATTGGAGTACCATCGGCCATATAAGGCATATCTTCCTGAGGCAAAATTCTTGAGATAACACCCTTGTTGCCGTGGCGTCCCGCCAGCTTATCTCCCACTGTGACGGATCGGAGTTGAGCTACTTCTATATGTATTCTTTTTAAAATTCCTGAATCAAGTTTGTCCCCTTTTTCACGAGAAAATACCTGAACAGATACTATTCTTCCTCTCTTTCCTCCTTCCATTCTCTTTGAAGTATCTTTTACATCACGAGCTTTTTCTCCGAACAAAGACCTCAAGAGTCTCTCTTCTGGAGTAAGCTGTGATTCCCCCTTTGGAGTTATTTTGCCTACCAATATATCTCCAGGCCTTACTTCTGCTCCTACTCGCACAATGCCGTCTTCGGCTAGGTTCTTAAGTTTGTTTTCACCTACATTAGGGATATCACATGTCGTAACTTCAGGACCAAGTTTTGTATCTCTTACATTTACTACAAATTCTTCTATATGAATTGATGTAAATTTATTCTCTCTAACCAATCTTTCAGAAATAACAATGGCGTCTTCATAGTTCCATCCAGACCACGACATAAATGCTACCAGCACATTTTGTCCTATCGCCATTTGGCCATTATCAGAAGTTGAGGTGTCGGCAATAACCTGTCCTTTCTTTACTTTGTCTTCCACGGAAACAATCGGGCGCTGGTGGAATATTGTAAAACCGTTTGTTCTCGAAAAATTAACTAGTTTATATACTTTTTCTTTGCCTTTTTCGTTTTTTACTTTTATGTGTTTGCCATCAACAAATGTAACTACTCCAGCTTCTTCAGCTATTATCAATCTTCCTGTATCTCTTATAGCTTGTCCTTCTACTCCTGTCGCAACGAGAGGCGCTTCCGGCAATATGCAGGGGGTTCCTTGCTTTTGCATATTCGATCCCATAAGAGCTCTTGTTGAGTCATCGTGGTTAAGGAAAGGAATCATCGAAGTAGCGATTGAAAATGCCTGATTAGTTGCAACATCCATAAATTGCACCTGCTTTTTTTCTACAGTCACAGGATCCCCCTTGTGTCTCACCTCTACATTTTCTACAGAGATAGTTCCTTCTTCATCCACATCAGTAGCTGCGTGAGCAATAAAATAATTCTCTTCTTCTTGCGCATTTAAGTAGACAATCTCGCCTGTAAGTTTTCCGTTGTGTACTTTTGCGTATGGGGTTTCAATCATTCCGAAATCATTCACCCTAGCGTATGTGGTGAGGCGCAGAATAAGGCCAATATTTTGACCTTCTGGAGTCTGTATTGGACAAAGCCTTCCGTAATGCGAAGGATGTACGTCACGCACTTCAAAGCCGGCACGAGAGCGGTTAAGACCCCCTGGGCCAAGGGCAGACAAAGTACGAAGATGTTCCACCTCTTCCAAAACATTCGTCTGTTGCATAAATTGCGAAAGTTGGTTTGTTGTGAAAAATTCTTTTATACGAGCCTGAAGAGGTTTTGGTGAAATAAACTGCACTGGCAAGGTAACATCTGCATCTACCACTGACATTCTGTTTTGTATGTTTCTTTTTATCTGAGACATACCAACGCGAATTTTTTGCTGGAAAAGTTCCCCTACTGATCTTATTCGGCGTGAGCCAAGATGGTCTATGTCATCTCCATGCGCGTCCGGAGTGTTATTCAAATCAATTATGTGACCAATTATGGTTACAAGGTCTTCTAGATTTATAGTTCTTCTACCTACTTCTTCATCGGTTGTCTTTTTGTTGAAACGATTATTAAACATAAATCTACCAATCTTTGAAAGGTCGTATCTTTCTACATCAAAAATCGATTTCACAAACTCTCTCGCATTTTCTACTGTAGCCAAATCGCCATCACGAAGCCTTCTGTGCACTTCTACACACGCTTCGTCGCTGTTTTTTGAGTGATCTTTGGCTATGGTTTTTGCCAAGTAGTGTTCTGCGCCTTCTGTTTTAGCAAAAAGCTTTTTAAGCTCAGCATCAGTAGACGCACCGAAAGCTCTCAAAAGAGTGGACACAGGAAACTTTCTCTTTTTATCTATACGAACAAAAATAACTCCCTCTGCGTCTGTTTCGAATTCTAACCATGCCCCTCTTGAAGGAATAATTTTCGCTCCAAAATATTTTTTACCGCGAAGTTCTTGCGATTTAAACAACACTCCATAAGAACGAGCGAGCTGAGGAACAATAACGCGCTCTATCCCTGAGATAATGAAAGTACCGTGCGGAGTCATAAGTGGCATATCTGCCATAAATATTTCCTGCTCTTTCACGGTTCCTAGGTGTAGGTTCTTCAGTCTGACCTTGGCCTTTAGAGTAGCTTCGTGAGAAACTTTTTGATCTTTAGCTTGGTACTCGTCATTTTTAGGTTCAGTAAGTTCAAAAGAGACAAATTGAAGCTCAAACTTTTTCCCAGTGAAATCTTTAATTGTCTTGAATTCTTCAAATACTTCTTTTAACCCGTGCTTTAGAAACCAGTCGAAACTTTTTAGCTGAAGTTCTACAAGATTAGGAACCTCTATTAGAGGCTTCTTATATTTCCCGAAGACCTTCTTTGGGCTTGCCCCTACGGCTAGCCTTTCAGATGTTTTTTTAGACATTTAAAATAAAAATACAAAAACGAACCTCCGACTCCGTTTTCCGGATTCGGACGTGGCTATTAATTAATCTTTCTGTAAATTTAAGAGGCAGAGACCTCTATTCGCACCTTCTTCCTTGTCCCCGGGTACCAAAACTCATTCTTTTTCGAGGTATCGAAATCCTATATCAGGACTACTAATCCGTCAAGGGGTTTATCCCCCATTTTGTGTTTTTTTCCAGCTTTCTATTTTATGGTGGTGTCCTGAAAGAAGGATTTTTGGCACACGTAGTTTCCTCCCTTTCCATACCAAAATTTCAGGCCTTGTATAAACATCTTTACCCGCTATCCTATTTTCCTCTAATGATTCTATTTTCCCCAATACCCCCTTTACGCGTCTCGCCACAGAATCCATTACAATCATTGCTGGGAGCTCTCCTCCTGTAAGCACATATGGCCCTACAGAAATTTCTTCCATTTTGAACATTTTTTTTATTCTAGCGTCTATCCCTTCATACCTACCACATACAAAAACTATATTTTTATAATTCTTTGAAAATTTTTCTGCATATTCATTAGTAAATTGCTTACCGCTTGGAGAAAAAAATATAATTTTGGTTTTTGACTTACAGCTTTTGAGTGCCTTCTCAATTGCCTTCCCCACCGACTCTGCTTCCAAAACCATCCCCGGGCCCCCTCCATAAGGTTTTCTATCAACTCTTCTATTTTTATCTTTTGTATAGTCGCGAGGATTATAAAATTTCGCAGATATTTTTTTGTCTTTCAAAGCACGAGAAATAATAGATTCGCCTAGATACGATTCAAATGCGTTCGGGAAAAGAGTTATAAAATGAAAATTCATCTATTGACAAGTTAGGTATTAATGATACTATCATGTGTAGGAGTTGTCTACTACTTACTAGGAGAACCCAGCCTGTGAGACTTTTCATTGATGTCCTAGGGTCGGTGTGTGGTGGGTTTATTGCGTTTGTTTTGGCTCATACACTTCTCGGTGAGAACACCGTGATCCTGAGCCAGATTATTGGCGGATCAGTGGCCCTCTACATTTTCACACACTTTACTGAATCAATGCATAGATTAACCAAGCCACGCGAATAGCGTGGCTTCTGTCTATAATCTGTCCTACAACCTCAAATCATCAATCGCCTGATCAAAATCTTTCATTCCTCCATTTCTGTCTGGCGGGGTCATTCTGGTCGAACCTTCCGGTTCATTTATTTTCAAATTCACACGAGCATTATTTTTCATCCCCACAACCCTCAAAAGTATTCTTATAGCATTAGCTGTCTTTCCTTCCCTGCCTATTATCTTTCTCATATCATCAGGGTGCACAGACAATCTCAAAAGCACCCCCATTTCGTCTACTGTTCTTTCCGTCTTAACTGACTCTGGGTGATCAACTAGTGCCTTCACTACATAATCCAAAAACTCGTGATCTCTTTCCATTTCTTTCGTTTAATTAAATACTAAATAACTACCAAGAACATTTTAGCACAATGAAATACCCCTCCCTTATATCAGTAAAAGCAAAATAAGGGGCCTTGTTTAGGAGCGAGGTATATCTCTCCGTGACAAGGCTCCTTATTTTGCTATGTCTATTTCTTCTTCTCTGGTTTAGGAGATCTTCTTGGCTGGGCGTTTATTTTATTGCCCTCTATAATGCCATTCGAGATAAGAAGGTTGTTGGCAGTGACAGAAAGTTTTGCTCCATGAGAAATCGCTTTCTTAATATTTTCTGCATCAAAATGCTGCGTCTCTTTGCGTGGGTCATAAGAACCCAAAGCCTTGAGATAGCGTCCAGACTTTGTGCTGTTTTGTTTGTCAGTCAAAACAAGACGAAAAGCCGTCTCGTGTTTTCTGCCCACCCTCTGTAGTCTTATCATTAACATTGTCGCGCTATAGTACCAAATTTAAGAACTACTGCAAGATATGTTAAAGTTTTAACCGGAAAGGACTGGGAGGGAATTGTTTAGGAGCGCGGCATATCTCTCCGTGACAATGCCTTCCCAATCCTTCTACAAGAGATACATGTCTAAAGAAAATCTTATAGGAAAAATAATAGCCACCTCTCGCGGAGTGGGCTATTTGAGGCGCGAAGACAACCCCGAGGGAGATTTGGAGATTGCACCGGAAAAAATGAATTTTGCTCTCCACGGAGATGAAGTTGAAATAAAAGATTTAGGAACAAAGTCTCCTTGGGGCAAACCACAAGGACAAGTGGAAAGAGTTTTAGAAAGAAGAAAAGATCAGTTTGTTGGCACCCTCCTCGGCAAAGACGACGGTGATTTTTACTTTCTAAAGGCCGATGACAAAAGAATGTACAAAGACATTTTTGTACATAAATCAAAATCTAATAGTGGAAAAAACGGAGATAAAGTTTTAGTAAAAATAACCGCTTGGAAAGATCCTTTAAAATCTCCAGAGGGCGAGGTGTTGAGAGTGATAGGGCGCAAGGGTGACCACAACACCGAAATGCTTTCTATAGTCCTCGAGTCTGGTTTTGAACCTGAATTTCCCGAAGATGTGGAGATAGAGGCGAGTGAAATAAATAAAAAATATAAAGAAAGCGAGCTTGGAGAGGCGCTGGAAAATCCTGAGAATGCCGGCAGAAGAGATTATAGAGACGCAGCCACTTTCACTATAGACCCAGCGGACGCTAAAGACTTCGACGATGCACTGTCAGTAACAAAAAACGGAGACGGCACTTTTGAAATAGGTATTCACATAGCAGACGTTTCGCATTTCGTGGTAGAGGGAACAAAACTAGATAAAGAAGCAGTAAAAAGAGGAACGTCTATTTATTTGGTAGATAGAACTATACCAATGCTTCCCGAAATACTTTCAAACGACCTGTGCTCATTAAATCCAAATGAGCCTAAATTCGCTTTTTCGGCCATTTTTAATATGGACAAAGATGGCGAGGTTAAGAACAGATGGTTTGGGAAAACAATCATTGAGTCCGATAAAAGACTAACCTATGAAGAGGCACAGGAAACTTTAGACAAACAATCAGGCATATACCTAGAAGAGTTAAACATTCTCAAGAAACTGGCAGAAAAATTAAGAATTGAGAAATTTAAAAACGGAGCCATAGAATTTGAAACTGAAGAAATAAAATTTGAGCTAGATAGCGAGGGACACCCCATAAGGGTTCTAAAAAAGATTCGCAAGGATACTCATAAACTGGTAGAAGATTTCATGCTCCTCGCCAATCGCGAAGTAGCAAAATTCATGTCAGATAAAATAGAGGGTAAGCGGGGGGCTACTATGGTTTATCGCATACACGATTTGCCAGATCCAGAAAAAATAGAAAATTTAGCAACATTTTTAAAAGCGCTCGGATATGAATTGCATCATAAAAACGGCACATCAACCGCTAAAGATATAAATAGAGTTTTGAAAGAAATAGAGGGCTCTCCGAGCGAAGCGCTCATTAAAACTGTCGCTATTCGTTCAATGTCTAAAGCTATTTATTCCACTAAAAATATAGGGCACTTTGGGCTAGCGTTTGAATACTACACACATTTTACGTCCCCTATCAGAAGATACCCTGATCTCGTAGTGCACAGACTACTTCAAAGAGAATTAACTGGTGGAAAAATCTCGAGCGATGAATTTATGAAATTTCAAAAACTTTGCGAGGATTGTAGCGAACGCGAAGTAAATGCGGCTGAAGCAGAAAGAAATTCAATAAAATTAAAGCAAGTAGAGTTTATGGGGAACAAGATTGGAGAAGTATTCGATGCAATTATTTCTGGAGTTTCCGAATGGGGTGTCTATGTTGAGGAAGTGGAAACAAAAAGTGATGGGATGGTGAAATTTAAAGATATGACAGACGATCATTATGAATTAGATCAAAAAAATTACTCAGCTGTAGGTCAAACAACAAAGAAAAAATATTCTCTGGGTGATTCAGTAAAGGTAAAGTTAATCTCCGCAGATCCAGACAGAAGACAACTGGATTTTGTGTTAGCTCAATAGGTTAGGTTTTTCTTGACAAGATAAGTAAAAAGGTATATAATACGAGTAGAACGCTCTACACACCAGTCACAAAGGAGGTCTGATGCGGAAGTTGTTTGCAGTATACCTGTCTTTCTGTGCGCTTATTGCAGAGGCGCAAGTTACGACAAGACCATCTCTTCGAGGCTCCCCTTCTTCTGTTGAAAGACAGAACAAGCAAGGGAAGCGTGAAAATCTCTCGAAAATCAAGAACGAAGAGATGATCAAGAGATTTGTCAAAGCCGGACTTTTGGTTCGCATTCCGGATGGTAAGTACGGAGTCGTAGTAGACTCCGAGCTTCCTCTCAACAGACGTTTCTGTCGTCCACAGACTGTCGACTTCATCAAAGACCTCGGCACGAGGTTTGAGAAGAAGTTCGGTAAACCCATTCAGGTGAATTCCTGCGTCAGAGACATTGAAACGCAGGCTGAGTTGCGGAAACGAAATCGCAATGCGGCGAAAACGTACGGAGCCCGTGCGTCTTCACACCTCATGGGCTCAACCGTCGACATCGCAAGGCTCGGCCTAACACTCACCGAACAAAAATTCATCCGCTCTCGACTACTCTTTCATGAGGGAGCGGGACGAATCGAGGCGACGGAAGAGAAGCGTCAGGCTGTGTGGCACGTGATGGTGTTCAGGCGATATAAATACAGTAAATAAAGTTAAGTCTAGGCCCGAGGAGATTCTCCTCGGGCCTAGTTTGTTTATTATTTTGCTATTTCCTCTGCTTCAGCAAAAGCAATGGAGAGTACTTTGGACACCCCACCTTGTGCCATGGTTACCCCATAAATAACTCCTGCACGAGACATAGTTTCTCTGTTGTGTGTAATCACAATTAGTTGAGATTTGGCAGCTAAATTTTCTACCATATCTCCATATCGTTTAGAATTGGCTTCGTCGAGCGCCGCATCTGTTTCATCAAGAATAATAAATGGTGGCGGGTTGACTTGAGACATCGCAAAAATAAGCGCGATCGATGTGAGGGCACGTTCTCCTCCAGAAAGCATCATGAGTCCCGAAATTTTTTTGCGTGGCAAACTTACCGCTATATCAATTCCGGATTCTTCCTGTTCTTCTTGAACCTCCTCTAGCAAACCACTTTCATTATCTGTTTTTTTAATTCTCTTCTTTACACTCTTTATTGTAAGCGAAGCCTTACCGCCACCAAAAAGGATAGAGAAAAACTCTTCAAAAGCAGAATTTATTTTTTCCAAACCTTCGGCGAAATCTACTTCTAGTTTTTCAGACAAATCTACTATCAGCTGTTCTAGAGAGCCTGCGGAGGTATCTAAATCGGCCAATTCTTTTTCTAAGAAAACATCCCTTTCGCTTACTTCATTGAATTCTTTTTCTATATCAGCCGTGCCCCCTATACCAGACTCTTCAAGCCTTATTTTTAACCTTTCGACCTCTTTTCTCTTGGTGTCATGATCTGGAGAAATTTCAAAAGATTTTTGGTTTCTTAATATTTCATCTAAAAATGCCCTGCCTATCATGGCCCCTATTTCGGCCATATTTTGCTTTAAATCGTCTTCCCTCACTATGAGTTCCCGCTCTTTAGCAGTTAAAATAGCTATACGGGTCTGAAATTCTTTTTCTTTACTCAATAATTCATAAACGGCTTTTTCTGCTGTGCGACTCCCCTCTTTTTCTTCTTCTACTTGTTTTGCAATCAAGGTGTAATGCTTAACAGCTTGTTCTTCGTCCTTTTTAAGCTCAATGAGTTTCCCTGCTAATTTTTCTTTTTGAACCAAGATTTCAGAAAAATCTGTTTGCCCATTCTCGGCCGTATTTGCTGTTCGAAAATTTTTTATTTCTCTTTCTATCGCTTCAGCTTGAACTTTTACTTGTTCTATATCGCCTTTTTCAGAAAAATTTTTCAACTCATCTACTAAAAAGGAAAGCCTTTCTAAAAAATCTCTCGCTGTTTCAAATGGTACGGCGCTGTGAACCTTTTCGGACATCCTTTTCAATGCGGACAATTCTCCTTCGAGTCGCCCTAGCTCACGCACGGTCTCGTTCACCTCTTGCCTTAATTTCTCTCTATTTCTCTCTGCCTCCTGAAGATTTTTAGATAAATCATGCACTTTTGAACCTGCTTCGAGCTTCTCTTTCGCTGTCCTTATTCCTTCTGCAACTCGTGCCAGTTCTTTTTTATCTGGTGCCAACTCTGCAAGAATTTTTTCCTTTTCTGTTTTTATAAAAAATGATTCTGCGCCAAAAAATTCTCCTGCCTTCAAAGTTAGTTCTTTGCGTAATTCTTCCGTACGAGCAACTTTTTCCATCTGCTTTTTCAAAAAACGAAGATGGGGGGCTATTTCTTTTCGCAAACTTTCCACCTGCTTCATATTTTCCCTAGTCCTCTCAAGCTTTCTTTCAGATTCTTCTTTTTTGTATTGATAAGCCTTTAAACCCAGCGCATCCTCTATCATGTCTCTCCTTTCCTTTGAATTTGCCGAGAGAATTCTGTCTGCTTCCCCTTGAGAAATTATGTGGTGCCCTGTCATACCAATATGGGCTTCTGATAAAAGCTCTACGATGTCTTTCAAACGCACTTTGCTACCGTTTATCAAATATTCATTAGTGCCATCTCTGTACACAACCCGCTCTAAAACTACCTCATTAAAATCTACCGAAGAAAAAACTTTGGGATTGTTATTAAAAACAAGTTTTACAGAAGCACGATTAGCTTTTGGGGTATCTGGAGAGCCGTTAAAAATTAGGTCTTCCCCTCTTTTCCCTCTCATAGACTTCATAGACTGCTCACCTAAAACAAAGCGAAAAGCCTCAGCAATATTTGATTTGCCAGAACCGTTTGGCCCTACGATTGCCGAAATAGGCGAATTGAAAACAAAATCGGACCTTTTGGCGAAAGATTTAAAACCGTTTAATTCTATAGATTTGAGCATGCCAAAAAATTATAGCATGTCGACATAGTTTGACTTTCTTTATTTAAAAGGTAGAAATGCATAAAGAACCACAACCAGGAGAAAGGCACATGATGGTCCTTCTGTCTTGTTTTTTGATGATTATAGGAATCATCGGCACCTTGCTGTTCGGTGTTACCAGCGTCTGGGCATTTATGGCAAAAGACAGCCGACTCTGGGCCGGTGTACTTCTCATCCCGACCTTGGCCTGCCTCTGGTACACCTGGAATATGTATGTTTGGTACAAAGAGGCAAAAACGGAGGCCAACGAAACCTTTTACAAAGAAGAGCTAGCGGACCTCGAACGTAGTAGCCAAAAAAGTAACCCTGCCTAACCCAAAACCCCCTTATGGTCCGCCCTGAGGGGGTTTGTCTTATCTCTCTTTTTAACAACTTTAAATGAGGACTGTATGCTTTATATAAATACACCCTCTGCCAATCGTCTCGGAAGTTTTTTAGCATGGCATCCCGCTTGTTAGCGGGATTAAAAAACTGAGAGACAGCAAGATTTTTCGCTGGAAAAATCTATGCGTGATTGGCAGAGGGTGTATTTATGATTACTCCCACCCCTTTTCTACAAGTGCTAACTTCGCGGCATTCTGTTCAGCCACTTGTTTTGAATCCCCTTCTCCTGTAGCTATAAGTTCATCTTTTAGGAAAACCCCAACAGTAAAATGTTTGTCGTGATCAGGCCCTGTTTCTTTAGTAGTTTTATATACAGGAGTAATACCAAAATGTTCTTGCGCGTGTGCTTGAAATTTTGACTTGGAATCTACGGCCAAGCCCTCTTTTATTATCATTTCTACTTTTGGCACCAAGAATCTCTCTATCACTTTTCTCGCTTCTCCATATCCACCATCCAAATAAATAGCCCCTATGACCGCCTCAACAGCATTGGCCAAAATATATTGTCTAGCCCTGCCCAAATCTTTTGCTTCGCCACGAGAGAGAAGCATATATTCGCCTATTGTCATATCTACTCCAACAGATGAGAGGGTGTCCGCTTTCACTAAAGCAGATCGAAGTGTTGTCATTTCTCCTTCATTTTTATCTGGATAAGTTTTGTATAAATAATCAGTAATGATTAGCTCCAAGACAGCGTCTCCTAGAAATTCTAGTCTTTCATTATGTCCCCATAAGACATTCTTATTTTCATTTAAATAAGACCTGTGGGTAAAGGCCTGCCTCAAAATATCTTTATCTCTAAAAACCACGCCGATGCGCTCTTCAAAGGGCCCGTAATTGTCTTTGGCTTCTGCCATAGTGGCTTATATTATTGTCTGGAATACTTTTCGGCAAGGAGGGTTACGGCTTTCGTAACAATGGGCAAAACGTCATCATAAAAATTGAGGTCCACAATGTCTGCTACGGTAAACCATCTCGCATCATCCAAACCCCCGCTAGATTCAAGTTTCAAAGGTTCAAAATCGGCTTCTGCTAAAAAATAATGGACCCTTTTTCTTAATTTTCCTTTTTCTGGATGATAAGCAATATATTCGTTGGCACCTAAATCTTCTTTTATTTTTATATCCAAACCTATTTCTTCTTTTATCTCTCTTTCAGTACCATCTTTCACTTTTTCTTCACCTTCAAGCTTGCCCTTAGAAAGAGTCCAGTGCCCAAAAACATCATGGACAAGTGCTATGTATATTTTGTCATTATCTCTTGCATAAACTACCGCCCCTCCCAACTGTTCTAGAGGAATGTTCTGATCGTCTAGGCTGTTTTTCTTGCCTTTTGCGCCTTTGCTAGATTGCTGTTCTTTCCCCGGCTCCCCCATCTCTTTGTAGACCGCACCTAAGACCCCATTTACAAACTTTCCACTAGTCTCCCCTCCAAACGTTTTCGCAAGTTCAATGGCTTCATTTATGGCAACCTTAGGCGGGACCTCTTCCCTATTTGAAAACAGCAGTTCACAAAGCCCAAGTCTCAAAACATTTCTATCTACTCCATTTATTTTATCAATTGGCCAGTCAGGTGCAGCTTTTTCTATTATTAAATCTAAATCTTTCTTTTTCTTGATTACCTCCTTTGCTAAATTTTCAGCAAAAGAAACATCTTTCATCCCTGGTGCAAATTCCTGTGCGTTTCTTTCTACAACGGCTTTTACTTGAGAGGGCTTCAAGTCGAAGAAGTCCCATTCAAAGAGAGATTGGAGGACTATTGATCTCGAAAGGTGTCTGTTTGCCATCGTGAAAGAACTATTACATCCCTATATTAACATAAAACATAAACACAGCGGGATATCTTGTCACGGAGAGACAAATCGCACTCCTGAGTAAAATATCCCGCTGTGTTTATTTCTGTGCTTCAGAGGAAGCTTTCTTTCTAGCTTGCTTTGCTGCCTTTTTTGCAGCCATATCCACAACCACCTTGCCTTTATATTTGCCTGTGGCTGGATTCATTCTGTGGCGCAAAGTTACAGCTCCGTCTTGGTCCTTTGCCAAAGCCGGATTCTTTAGTTTGTGATGTGATCGACGGCTTCCTGTTTGCCCTCGATTATGTCTCATCCTTACTACCATAGTGCGAGTTAATATATCAAATACACTCTTTTAATCAAGCTATCCGAGTATATTCCTCAAAAAGGACACTCTATGTATTGGCGTAATGCCAAAAGTTGTTATTGCCTTTCTGTGAGACTCAGTAGCATATCCTTTGTGTCGCTCAAAGCCATATTTGGGATATTTTTTGGCTATTTTTTTCATATATCTATCGCGCGTTACTTTCGCTACAATCGATGCCAAGGAAATAACAGGAACCTTTTCATCCCCCTTTATTATTGTGAGTTGATGTCTATATTCTTCCGGCGCTTTGAGTAAACCATCTAAAAAAATACGAGATTCTGCGGGTGGTACAGAAAGGTTTTTTAAATTTTTCTTAATACCAATCCGCACAGCTTTTGTCATGCCGTGTCTATCAATAACGGTATGAGAAACAAGGGAGACAGCAAAATCTAATTCGCCTTTTTTGTGCGCTTCTTTCGCTAGCTCAAACCACATCTCCCTCCCCTCTTCTGTGAGCTTTTTAGAGTCCTTAATCCCTTTGAAGAATTTTTTATTAAAATCTCTACCTATTTTTACCGTGCCCACAGCAACTGGTCCCGCAAGTGGACCTCTGCCCGCTTCGTCTATTCCTACCACACATTCAGGGGGAATTTTAGAAATAATACGAGGATGTTTTTGCATATGCTATTTTATTTTCAATTCTTTTTTCACAATCCTGTACCTTTGTATACCACCAATTGCAGTTAGGACTAGCGAGTATATTTGTATGACTAGTGCTCTTGTTGCTCCCTGTGTGTACGTTTCGTATCCAAGGCCAATTTGCCCAACCATCATCGCAACTGTAAATACATAAAATTCTTTATCGTTTAGTTTGCCGCCTCTCAAAGAAAACCACGCACTGGCTATCAACTGTGAGGCTGTCATTATCCATAAAATCATATGTGGCTAATTCTATTACGTTTTATATAAATAACTAAAGCGCCGTCATCAGACGGCGCTTTTACGAACGGGGCATCTGGGGGTGAACGATGCTGGACCCTCACGCCCACCAATCGCCTGAAGAATGGCGTATGGCCTGCCATGCTTCGTAACCATGAACTTCTTACCCAGAAAATTGACTTGGTCGAGTAGAGCGGGGAGTTGTTTTCTGAGTTCCGCTACCGAAATCTTGGGCATTTCTTCGTGGCTCATACTTTCTCCTCTTTGGTCTCTGGGCAATATAACTATAAAAAATTCACTAGTCAAACCTGTGGATTAGAGCTTCGCGAGTATAATTAAAGCATGTCGCGCTATTCGCATTTACACACACATTCTCATTACTCTCTTCTTCAGGCCCTACCAAAAATTCCGGACCTTGTAGAAAGAGCTAAAAAATATGAGATGCCAGCACTTGCCCTGACTGACGCTGGCAATTTGTATGGTGCAATTGAATTTTATAAGGAGTGTAAACAAGCTGGAATAAAACCCATAATTGGCGTTGATTTTTATAAAGCGGTCCGCACTCGGAAAGACAAACAGGCGGGAGTTGACCACACAAGAGACAGGTTGGTTTTGCTAGTAGAAAACGAAACGGGCTATAAAAATCTCATTATGCTTGTAACTAAAAGCCACATTGAGGGCTTTTATTACAAGCCAAGAATAGACAATGAATTGCTAGAGCAATTTCACGATGGACTTATAGCAATAATTCCGGCTCTTGGTGGAGAAATTGGAAAGGCCCTAAGGAGAAAAGATACCGAAAAAGCTCAAAACATTCTAGATTTTTACTTAAAAACTTTCGGGAAACAAAATGTTTTTATTGAAATCACCAAGCACGACGAGCTCTCAGGACACAACGCCCACATGGATCTACTGATTGAATTCGCAAAGAAAAATAATGTAGAGGCGGTCGCTTCTCACGACATTTATTATATGGACGAGGAAGATAAACCGGCAAGAGACACTATGCTTAGTGTCCAGCAGTCTAATGACAGATTTGATGAAAGCGTTACAGACGAGGAGGAGAATTTTTCCTTTTTGTCGCCCGAAGAAATAGAGAAAAATTTTTCTGATTTACCCGAAGCACTTGAAAACAATTCTCGTATTGCGAGCAGATGCTCCCTCGAATTAGAACTCGGCAAGTGGGTATTCCCCAAAATAGACATTCCTGAAAATTCAAACTTTGATGAAGAATTCAAAAAAATGGTTTATGAAGGCGCTCAAAAGAGGGACATTGAAATTACTCCAGAAATAAAAGAACGCATTGAGTACGAACTTTCAATCATAAAAACCAAGGGTTTCTCGCCTTATTTTTTGGTCGTAGGAGATCTGCTTCGTCACGCTCACGAAAATGGAATTCTGACCAACATTAGAGGCTCTGTTGCGGGCTCTATGTGTACCTACCTCTCAGGCATCACCAATATAGACCCCATAGAATATGCCCTGCCGTTTGAAAGGTTTCTGAATCCAGATCGCCCGTCTCCGCCCGATATTGATATGGACTACGCAGATAATAGGCGTGACGAAATAATAGAATACGCAAGAACAAAATACGGCGAGGACAAAGTAGCTCAAATAGGAACATTCGGCACAATGATGGCGAGAGGCGCGGTGAGAGATGTGGCACGAGCCCTTGGATATCCGTATGGAAAAGGAGACGAAATCGCAAAACTAATTCCTATGGGTTCGCAAGGTTTTCCTATGACAATAGAACGCGCTTTTGAGATGGTGCCGGAATTACAGAAGAAGTACGACGAGGATCGAGACACAAAGCGCATTATAGATATGTCAAAGAAAATAGAGGGGTGTGCACGCCACATTTCAGTGCACGCTGCCGGAGTGGTTATTTCCCCAACTGCCATTACCGATTACACACCTCTTCAATACGATACGAAAGGTGATGAAAAACTTATTACTCAATACGATATGTATTCGATTGAAGAAGCTGGCCTTTTGAAATTTGACTTCTTGGGTCTTCGCAACCTCTCAATACTTGCAGACACCGTGGATAGGATTAGGGCTATTGAGGGAAATACCATAGACCCTGAGTCAGTACCGCTCAACGATAAAAAAACCTTCCAAATGCTTGCACGCGGAGAAACGGAAGGCACGTTTCAGCTGAACGGCGACGGTATGACGAAGTTTCTCATAGACCTGAAGCCCACTACCATCCACGACATTAACGCTATGGTGGCTCTTTACAGACCAGGGCCTATCCAATTCATTCCTGATTTTATAAAAAGAAAACACAATCGAAGCCTAGTTAAATATTTGGATGAATCTTTAAAACATATTTTGGAAAGAACATACGGAATATTGGTTTATCAAGACGATCTTTTGATGATTGCAAAAGACATTGCTGGGTACTCATGGGGCGAGGTGGACAAATTCAGAAAAGCGGTCGGTAAAAAAATTCCTGCAGAAATGGCAGCTCAAAAGGAAAAATTTATAGAAGGGTGCGTCTCACACTCGAAGTGGCCAATAAAAAAAGCGCAAGAACTTTGGACATGGATAGAGCCATTCGCGGCGTACGGCTTCAACAAGGCACACTCTGCTTCATACGGTCGTCTCGCGTATCAAACGGCTTATTTCAAAGCCAACTTCCCTGCTATTTATATGTCTTCTTGTCTCACGGCCGAGTCAGGCAACACAGACACTATTGCGCTCTACATAGAGGAATGCAAAAGAATGGGCATTCCCGTACTGCCCCCGTCTGTAAATGAATCCTTCGCTGGATTTACGGTCGTTAGAGACCCTAACGGTGTAGAGATAGATAAAATCCGCTTCGGGCTCACTACTATAAAAAACTTTGGTGCCGGCATCGCGCAAACTATCGTGCACGAAAGAAAACGTGGTGGGCACTTTGCCTCTCTTTCAGATTTCTTGTCTCGCATAACAGATAAAAATTTAAATAAAAAATCTCTTGAAGCGCTTATAAAAACTGGAGCACTCGACGAATTTGGAGAACGCGGACAGATGCTTGCTAATTTGGATTCTCTCTTGGAATTTCACAAAGAAAAAATGCACCAAGGCGATGCTCACGATTCGCTGTTCGGAGCAATTGCGGACGACGATGAAGTAAAAATGGTAGATAGCACGGAAGCAACTATGGATGAAAAACTGGCATGGGAAAAAGAACTGCTCGGTCTTTATATTTCAGGACATCCTCTAGATAAATACAGAGAAAAACTAGAGAAGCGTGATATGAATATTGAAAAAGCTATAAGCACAAGACTCGGAACTCAAATAACGATTGCAGGAATAATAGAAAAGACGCGCGAAATTTCTACAAAAAGAAATGAAATGATGGCTTTTGCGACAATATCAGACTTTTCTGGCTCAATAGAAATGGTAATTTTTCCAAAAGTTTTTAGCGAGTATAAAAGTTTCTTGGCAGAAGACAGCTGTGTGGTAGTTCTCGGCAAAATTACGGAAAGAAACGGCGAAAAAAGTTTAATAGCAGAAAAAATAAAAACGCTATAACAAAACAGACCTCACACTGTGAGGTCTGCATCTCCCATTTTAATCTTTTTGTTGAACAGTAGTGCGACAGGGGCCCCAATCAAAACTCCGAGAGCAGTACAAACGAGTCCAACCACAAATCCGATGAAGAAAACGAGGTGAGCCAGCCTCCGTTCAAGTTTTGGTTCACGATTCCGCTTCATTACGACTCCTTGGCTGTATCTAACAACAACAATATGTACTAGTAGAGATTTCGTCAAGGCACTGTGACACCAAGATTCCACCTTGGTCATGCATCTGCCAAGGTGGAATCTTGGTGCGGCAGGCACTTTGGTACAAAAGATTTTCTGTTAGAATTGCAATCATGGATGAAAGGGACCACAAAAAAATAGGCAAGGAATTAGGGCTTTTTACCTTTTCCGAAACGGTAGGAAAAGGACTCCCCTTGTTTACAGCAAAGGGTGCAACTATTAGGCGCGAACTTGAAAGATTTATAGTGGATGAAGAAATAAAACGTGGTTACAGCCACGTTATTACTCCAGACATCGCAAAACTAGATTTATATAAAAAGTCCGGCCACTATCCGCATTACAAAGATTCAATGTACGCACCCATCGTGATAGACGAAGACGAGTTTATGCTTCGCCCCATGACATGCCCCCACCATTTTGAGCTTTATCTATCAGAGCCTCGTTCATACAGAGACTTGCCAATGAGAATTGCAGAGCTAGCAAAGCTTTATCGCTACGAACAGTCAGGAGAACTAATGGGTCTTCAAAGAGTGCGCGCATTTTGTCTTGCGGACGCACATATCATTTGTAGAGACGAGGAACAGGCAGTGGAGGAGGTTGGAAAAGCATTAGATTTAGTGGAATACATCACATCTGTGTTCGGCTTGAAACTAAACGAGGATTACAGATTTAGATTGTCACTCGGCGACAGAACAAACACAGAAAAATATTATAAAAATGATGAGGCGTGGGAGAAAGCGGAAGATTTACTACGCAAGTTGATGAAGTCTCGTGGTGCAGAATTTGAAGAAGCAAAAAATGAAGCCGCTTTCTATGGGCCCAAAATTGATATCCAAATGAAAAACGCAAACGGCAAGGAGGACACAGCGTTTACCGTGCAATACGATTTTTGTATGCCAGAAAGATTTGATTTGAAATACATTGGCGAAGATGGCAAAGAACACAGAGCTTTTGTGGTGCACCGCTCGTCAATTGGAGCAATAGAGCGCACGATGGCGCTCCTCATCGAAAAATACGCTGGGGCTTTCCCTCTTTGGCTCTCGCCAGTCCAAGTAAAAATACTAACTGTTGCCGAAACACACAACGAGTTTGCAGAGGAAATTTATAAAAAATTTATTGACGCAGGTATACGAGCTGAATTAGATAGCTCAAATGAAACCTTGGGCAAGAAGGTTCGTAACGCCAAATCTGAAAAAACTTTTTACAATATTGTTATCGGGGACAAAGAGGTTGAATCGAAAGAACTAGCTTTTGAAGCACGCAATGGTGAGAAATCTGAAAAAATGAATATTGAAAACTTAATCTCTTTCATAAAAGCAAATATTTCCTCAAAACAGTAGCGGTTTACAAAAACAATTATTTAAGGTATCTTAATTCTCCACGTCTTTGCACAGGAGATTCGAATGCAAGTCGGAGAACCGTCTTTGGAAAGCGACAACACTCCCGGCAGTCTCGGGACCGCACCGTTTGCGAAGGGCCAGTTGGTACGCTGGAAAGGTCGTACCTCGCTCTCCCAGCACATGGTGCGAGATGTGAAGCCCCTCAGGATAGACGGGGAAATCGGCTGGTACGTGCAGGTGGAAACTGCTGGCTACAATCCGGCCTCGATGTTCGAAGCTGTGGAACAGCAGTAGAAGTATGGGGAACCCCTAGGGGTTCCCCATTTGTTTTTATTCCTTGTAACAAAATATATTTTTATTATTTACACAAAGCAGAAATGCCTCGTTTAGGAACGAGGTTTATCTCTCCGTAATGAGGCTTTTGCTTTAGATAGGCTACGTTGCTTTTTTACAAAAATGGAAAAGCCGCCACATCTGTGGCGGCTTTTTGTCACGACACCGGAATCGTAGCTCCGGTGCGTATCGGGTGCCTGCACCATTGGAATCGACCTGCCACGAGACACTCAGGCCTCAGACAGTCTTCGCCTTCTGGGCAAAGAACAACTTCCTGTACCGCAGGGGGCTTCTCCTCTTGTGCGGGGGCGTCATGCACCGGTCGTGCCGTCACAATCCACCTCCTGTAAGGGGTCTATGGGTAGAATAATTGATTTCCCTTTTATTTGCCAATCAAATTAGATATCCAGTCTAGCTAGTTTTGCATTGGATTGAATGAAAGATTTTCTGGCTGGAACATCTGTACCCATCAAAATATCAAATACTTTGTCTGCCTCTTGGGCGTCTTGGATGGTAACCATTTTTAGAATTCTCCTTTGCGGATCCATTGTTGTCTCCCATAGCTCATCAGCATTCATTTCACCTAAACCTTTATATCGCTGGACGGAAGCCTTTGGCGTTTTTTTTGTTTTTTCATTTGCTTCTTCTGCTGATTCTTCACTAGAAGTATCTTCAGTTTCCAAACTCTCTTCAATCCTCACGTTATCTAAACCATTTTTCTTTTTAAAAATCTCCATCTCTGGCTCTGTGTAAACATAATGAATATCTTTGCCTATCTTTATTTTATATAGAGGTGGTTGTGCTATGTAAATATAGCCACTATCTATAAGCGGTCTAAAGAATCTATAAAGAAGCGTGAGCAAGAGAGTTCGAATGTGTGCACCGTCCACATCCGCATCTGTTGCGATTATTATTTTGTGGTAGCGGAGTTTCCCTATATCAAATGTGTCACCTATTGCAGTGCCAAGTGCCACTACCAAATTTCTGATTTGTTCTGACCCAAGCATTCTGTCGAGTCTCGCTCTTTCAATGTTTAAAATTTTTCCACGAAGAGGAAGTATCGCTTGATACTCTCTGTTTCGCCCCATTTTTGCTGTACCGCCTGCAGAATCTCCTTCCACAATAAATAATTCGGAGTCCTCTGCAGATGAAGTTTGGCAGTCTGCTAATTTCCCAGGGAGAGTCATGCCTTCAAATGCGCCTTTGCGGAGTACAGAGTCTTTGGCTGCTTTAGCGGCTTTTCTAGCACGCATTGCCAGAAGCACTTTATTTATGATAGCTCTTGCATCGTCTGGGTGTTCTTCTAAAAACATGCCGAACGCGTCTCCAAAGGCGCTTTCCACCATGGCTCTCGCTTCCACAGTGCCCAGTTTGGCTTTAGTTTGGCCCTCAAATTGCACTTCACGAAGCTTCACAGAAATAACCGCCGTGAGACCCTCTAAAACATCGTCTCCTGTAAACGAATCATCTGCCTTTTCCCCATTCCCTTTTTTTGAATATGAATTAAGCGTCCTAGTGAGCGCAGTTTTGAAGCCGGTCACATGAGTGCCTCCTTCACCGTTATAGATATTGTTTGCGAAAGGAAGAATACGTGAAGATATATCGTCTACATATTGAAGCGCCACCTCTACAGACTCATACTCATTCATCTTTTTTTCTATGTAAAAAATATTTTTGTGAATAGGTTTTTGAAATGAGTTTTGAAATCTTACAAGAGAGTGTAGCCCGCCTTCAAAATAAAAACTCATAGAAGGAACATCGAGATCAAGCTCTCGAATATTAAATACTTCTTCTGCTCTGATTTTTCCATCCCACCCTCTCGCATCTATTGCGGTTATTCTCAAACTTTTCACTAAGTAGGCTTGCTGACGCAGGTGTTGAACTATTCTATTGAACTCAAAATTGATTTCCTGAAATATTTCCGGATCAGCAGAAAAAGTAACTACAGTACCGTGGAGTTTTGATGCTCCCAATTTTTTTACAGCTGCTTTTTTCTTACCCTTTGAATACTCTTGAAAATATTTACCGCCATCTCTGTGTACCACAACGGACATATAATCAGAGAGTGCGTTTACAACAGAAGCCCCTACTCCATGCAGACCACCTGATACTTTGTACCCTTCTCCCCCAAATTTTCCTCCGGCATGAAGAGTGGTCATGATAGTTTCTAGTGCAGAAACTTTTGTTTGCTTGTGCATGTCTACCGGAATACCTCTCCCATTGTCTGTTATTCTCACCAAATTTCCTGGCAAAAGAGCGACCTCGATTTCATCAGCAAACCCTCCCATCGCCTCGTCTCTTCCATTGTCAAAAATCTCCCAAATAAGGTGGTGGAGGCCGTCAGGGCCTGTTGTACCAATATACATACCTGGACGCTTTCTAACGGGCTCTAGGCCCTCTAGAACGGTAATATCGGCGGCGCTATAAGAGCCATTTTTAGGCTCTTTTTTGTCTTCTTTCTTGGATACCATTTACTATAGTATTCTATCAAATAAGGAGGGTAAAATAAAGCTTTTTTGTGTACAAAATACGGCTCTACTAACCCACAAAAATGGCAAATTTACGCCAAATTGCCAAAAAGTCAGTCATTGGCATAAAAACACCCTTTTTTTCACTATTTCTATTATCTGGGTCGCTTATATAAAACCCTGTAGTAGACCCTAAATTATCTTCATACCCAGTAACCACTACTTGGTGAGAGCCTACATGGTTTTGAATGGATACAATAACCGGAGTCCCCTTGTCTAGCGAATTTCTTATTCTCTGAATGCCAATATCTATCAAGTCTCCTTGTAGCGGATTATCAGAAAATGTTTTATTTAAAACATCTACTTCAACGGAACGAAACTCTTCGGCATAAGCTGGCACACCGTGGTTATGTGCGACTCTTACTAATCCATCATGTTTCCACCCAACATTTTCCAAGTACGCTCCTATTGTTTCTCCTTCTTTTATTAAATCATCAATAGTTGGAGCAGTTTTTTTATTTTTCTCCAAATAAAAATCCATACACATTTTAAGGCAGGTGGGGGCACAGCCTTTTTCTTTCCATTCAAGCATGGTTATCCCGTCAAATTGTGAATAATACGGAATGTCTAATTTCATATTTTAGAATTTAAATACTTTATTAAATTTTCCTTCTCTCGTAAATCCTCGCGGTCATCTGGAATCTCGACCACGTATCTTTTCTCTTTTAAGTCGTCAACCACTCTCCCGAATCCAATCAGATTTTTGAAGGACGGGCTTTCGCTCATATTTTCAATTAAGACCTGCCCTTTATACCAATATCCTGAGGCTTGAAGAATATTTCCATCGCCCATGTATATACCCATATGGTTTGGTGATTTTCTATCTTCATCGGCATCATTGAATGAATACACAAAGTCTCCGAATCTTAATTCTTCTTTAGTGATTGGTTTAGTAAAATTAAATTTCTCTATTACCAAACTTGGCATATAAACCCCAGCAAAAACATACAAGTAGCTGGCGAGAGATGAGCAACTAAAAAAATTGGGGGCGTCAAGCCTCATTGAGGTTTGCAATTTATATGGCTTACCAATCGTTTCGGGAATATGTTTTTTTAACGCATCCTCTACTTCAACCTGCTCATATTTAAGCCCAGATTTGTTTAACAACTCTTCTGATGTTTCATTTTGGGATAACCCAACCCTCCAAATCCAACTCATACAAGTCTTAACTTAGCCCCATAATCCTGTTCAGTCATAGCTTCGATTTTAGAATGAATGGCATTTACCTCTTCGTTGGTAAGAGTCTTGTCCATGTCTCTGTATGTGATTCTGAAGGTATAGCTAATTTTGTCAGCTCCGAATTTTTCTTCGTTTTCGTATTTATCAAGCAAATGGACCTCCTCTACCTCATCACCTCCTATATCTCTTATAGCGTCAAAATAATTATTTAACACAAAGTTTTTCTCCACAATAAATGAAATATCTCTAATAACTGGTGGAAATTTACTAACTTCTTTATATTTATTTCCCAAAATTAATTGTTTCTTAACACGCTCATCTTCTGACCATAAAAGTCGTATGTCTGGGAGCTCCATACTAACTATCGCCAACCTCTCAAGACCAAAACCGAAAGCCCAACCATTCCATTTCGAAGAATCTACCCCAAACTTTTCAAGCACACTTCCTTTCACCACTCCGCTACCGAGCACTTCTATCCATTTGTCATTTTTTTTAATTTCCATCTCGAGGGACGGATCGGTATAAGGAAATGTGTCGGGATTAAATTTCCCCTCTACTGTTTCTCCGAATACCGCCTTTGCAATAGACATCAAGACTGCCTGTAACTCTTCTTGCCCTATTATTTCTTTATCCTTCGGCGCTAAATACCATCCATCAAGCTGATGAAAGACATTCATGTGGTGTCTATCTATTTCGTCCTTGCGATACACTTTTCCATGAGAAAAACATCCCACCGGCTCTCCTCTCGCCATTCTTTCCTTTACAGAGTCCTGCTTTAGATAGTAATACCACATCACAGTAGTGTGGGTACGCAAAATATTTTTATCATCTACGTAATAAGTATCAGACTTGCTTCGTGCAGGGTGGTTGTCTGGAAAATCAAAAAGATCGAAGCTTATATCCGCAGGAACTATTTCAGGCGTTTCTATAAGGTCAAATTCGCTAAATTCCTCACGGTCTAAAACTCTCTTAACTATAGTGTTTATAGGGCTTCCATCTGTTCTTGAAAGATCCTTCATTGCCAAATAGCGCCTTATTCTTAGAGCCTCCGCATCGTGTCTCTCTTCAAGATTTTTCTTGAGTACGTCTTCTTCTTGTCTCGATATTTTATACGAATTCATGTGGAATAAATTATAACAGGGCGATATTAAATTTTCTCGGAAACAGCTGGAGCCTTTTTGAGATTTATTTTATAAAACACATCCCCACTAGATAAATATATGTACTCGTCGAGAGTGATTAAAGACGGTTTTATAAAATGTGTCAATTTAAAATCTTCGGGCGAAAGTACTTTGGTTATATTCCTCGAATTTCTAGAGTCAAACTCAATGACATAAAAGCCCTCCGAAGAAATAGCCACTAACCCATATTTACTTTCTGGGTGCCACTCTATGTCTTTGATCGGGTTTTCTACAGATACTACTCCCCCCATTTCACAGTTAGTCTTTGAGCACATATATTGGGGAGTATCCTCAATACTCTTCCATTTAAAGAAAATTGCACCGTCTAAAAGTCCTACAAACATATTTCCTGATTTAAGTACAACCGTACCGCTGGTGGAGGCTACCAAAGATTTATTTTTAACCGCAAGCTCCTTTGACAAAGTAGTAGACAAAATTTTGTCGTTTATCTTTTCAAAAACCACTTTGGTAGGAATCAATACAGGATGTATCTCAGTAACTTTATTAGGTACCACAGTTACTTTTTTCTCCCATTTTCTGAAACCATCTCTTTCTATAGAAACTGTATGCACTTTTGGGCTCAAGCTCTGAACAAGAAGCGACCTGTCAAAAAAAGACCCGCCTCCTGCTATTTTCCCATCTACAAAAACTTTTCCGTCTGTACCAATGTCCCCTATATATACGCCTCCGGTTCTCTGAAAATTTATTTTGGTCAATGAGACCACTTCTTTCACGGAGTATCCGGAGGCTATAAGAATCAGGGTAGGTCCGGCCACGATAAAAATGATTACTGACAGTACAAACATTATTGCTCTTCTTTTTTGAGACATTGGTCTAATCATTTTATTTTCTGAATTTCGGTGTTACCCAGAAGCCCATATATCTACCAAATAAAAGTCGTGTTTGAGCATCTATGGCTGGGACAGAACCAAACATTATTATAGTAAATGGAATGAGTGCCCACTGTGCTACTGCCATAAATTTCTGTTTTTTTGTAATAGCTTTTCCATTGTTTAGTTTTGGCAAAAGCGAGAAGGACATAATAGCGAGTGTTACCAACCCGAGCATGGCACCTATCATTAGATTTCTAGTAACCACCGGTAGGTTGTAGGAAAGCACTGTTTCTCTAAAAAATTTCCCTCCCAAAATAAGTGGTAACCATCCTAAAAGAAAAATAATAAGAGGGTTAGTAGCTGCCGACCAATAGCCCTCTAATTGTACGGCTATCATTCTAATTTTTTTCTTCAATGAAATTTTGCTATTTTTTAAACACCCAATAAGCAGGTACGGAACATTCTCAGCTCCCCACATCCATCGTCTGTGTTGTTTGTAAATATTTTTTAGAGTTCCCCAAAAACTGCCAGCAGAATTAGCGTCCATAGATACTGGATAAGCCATAGGTACCACTCGATAATTTCCGTCGTTGGCAAAAAAGAGATTCCAGAAAATACGAGAATCCTCAGAAACCATATTTTTTTGCCAATAACCTACATCAAAAAGAGATTTAAAATTCACAGCATGGGAAGAAAAAGTAACGAGCTTTTCAGGTCTTTCTTGCTGAATCATTTGCCAAAAAGTATTTGAAAATGCTGTAACTCTTGAAATAGGATTGGTTTGCCAAATATTATTGTTGTAGATAGGAACCGGCTGAAAAGAAGCATGGAGAGGATCCTCTACAGTTAGGAAATGCCATGTGAGGCAAAGAAAATAGTCTGGGTAAACAACAGTATCTATATCAAAGGCAGATACTAGGACATTTTCATAAGGAATTTTTTTAATATCAAGAATTTCTTTTCTGGCCTCTTCAGCGGCGTGAGAAATGTTAGAGCCCTTCCCCGCTAATTCTCCCGGAACATTTGCAGGGTGAGAGGTATAGATAATTCCTGCAAAATCATTTTTGTATTTTGCTATGACTTTTTTACAGATTGCTTTTGCATCATCACCTGCTCGCTCTTCTGAAGCCAAGACTATAAAAATATTTTTGTGATTGTAATTTGCTTTTTTAATACTTTCAACGCTATCTGCAACCACCCTGAAAGACTCGTCATAAAAAGGAAATATTACTAAATGAAAGATATGTTCGTGTTTTAAATGGGACACCATACCCGTCCAATCAGTTTTCAAATTTTGTCTTATGCGACGCCAGTTATGCATATTGTGAGAAGAAAGGTACACGGTCTTTAAAAGCCAGTACAGATCAAAAAGGATAACCACATAAGCAGCGAGTATTGGCTTGAAAATTGACAGAGACACTATGAGAAGAATAGTCCCCCAAGTAAGTAGCCCTGGGACCATTTCAAATGCTTTGTATAAAACCCTGTCTTTGTGAGACAGTTCGCTTGATCTTCCGACCTTAAAATACTGGGTCTTCGTGTAATTCATAAAGAGGAGTACAGACTACCAAAGAACGCGGGCTAAAACCAATAAGTGAGCCGGAGACAGGATTAGGCCACAACTCTCGGCTCGTCGTCACTCGGCTCGGTCGCGACCCCGTCTCGCGGTTTTGCTTGCTAGCAAAACATCGCTCCGACCTTCAAATCCAGACTCAAATAAAACACTTTATTTGAGCCGGAGACAGGATTTGAACCTGCGACCCATACTTTACAAAAGTATTGCTCTACCAACTGAGCTACTCCGGCAATTTGTCTCTCAAAAACGACTCCTCTGCTTTTTCTTCTTCGTTTTTCTTGCTAATTTCTTTTTTTGCTTCCTCTATGTCTCTCAAAAAGGCTGACACCTTGGGATTTTCTTTCAATTTCTGCACCCCTCTTGAGGATTCACGAATCTTATCATAAGACTCCCTTATATGAGCAATAGCTTTCACAGCCAAAAGATAGAGAAGTTTTTTGAAATCTACTTTCATAAAATCCTCGAACCTATCTTTTTTTGCTCGCAAATTACCCATAATTTTTGCAAGCATTCCATGAGTTATCTCGTCAAAATTAACGAATATTCTGTACACCAAACTTCTTCGTCTTCTTTTTGCTTCATACATTTTCACAGTTAGCATGCCGAGCATACCAATAAGTGAACCATAGAAAATGTAGACCGCTATCATATTAGTCTCCAGTAGAAAATCTTACGAATCTTCTTATTTCTGCTTTTTCTCCAAATTTTTGAATAGCAGAATTAACTAAATCTCTTATGGTCATTTCAGGATTCTTTATGAAAGGCTGTTCAAGCAAAACTCTCTCACTAAAAAAACTAGCGAGTTTGCCGTCAAGAATTTTTCTTTTCATTTCTTCTGGTTTCCCGTCGACTTCGTGTCTAAAGGCGTCTTCGGCTTTCAAACGCGCTTCTTCTGTAATATCTTCCATGGACAAAAATTCAGGATTGGTTGCCGCCACCTGCATTGCTATGTCATAGACCAACTTTTTAAAATCCTCGTTCTTAGCGACAAAATCTGTTTCTGAAGACACTTCTACTATGGCACCCACAATGCCATTCGCATGAATATATGACTGTATGGTTCCGGCTCCCAAAGTACGATCACTTTTCTTTGATGCCACGTCAGCACCCTTCTTTTTCAAAAGAATAAGGGCTTTATCTATGTCGCCTCCGGCTTCTTCAAGGGCTTTTCTGCATTGCATTATAGATACTCCAGTTTTGTCTCGTAATTCTTTTACTTGTTCAGTACTTATCATAAATTTTAGTGGACTTAATTATAACCCTAACCACAAACTAAACTACTCTATCTTGCTTGCTTTTTTAGCTTCCTTGTATGCACTAGCTATTTTGTCAGTAATAAATCTTATGCTTGCTTCAGAGGCATCATTGCCCGGTATTGGATAAGCTAGCTCCTTCATGTTGCAGTCAGACCCCGCTAGAGCCATAACAGGAATGCCCAGACCATTAGCTTCCCTAACCGCGATATTCTCTTTTCTCGGGTCCACAACAAACACAAGTGCTGGAAGAGATTTCATAGAAGTAATACCTGAAAACATTTTTTTTAGCTTATCTATTTCTCTATCTATGAGAAGTCTTTCTTTTTTTGTGTATTTTGAAAGCTCTCCTTTCTCCTTCTGCTCTACGAGACTTTCCAAGCGTGCCACTCTTTTTTTGATTTCTACAAAATTAGTAAGGGTGCCACCTATAAATCTCCCCGCAACAAATGGCAACCCAGCAGAAGAGGCATCATCTTTTACGGCCCCTTTGGCTTCATTTTTCCCTCCAATCATCAAAATCTGTCCTCCTTTTTCTCCTATCTCTTTTACCACTTCTAGTGCTTCTTCAAGCTTTGCTTTCGTAGCGTCAAGATCAAAAATCTCCACATTGCCCTTAGTACCAAAAATAAACTTGTCAGCACTTGGGTGCCTGCGACCCTTTTGTCTCCCAAAGTGAACACCGGCTCTAGAAAGAGCCTCTATTTCAACATTATGTGAAGATTTTGTTGTCATAAATAAAAATGCCTCGTTGGCCCGAATATAGTAGCAAACCAAGTATCCCATCGCAATAGCTGACCTTCTGCCTAAAATGAGTGGGGTGTTTTTCTGCGGAGTGCGGTATATCTCTCCAAAAGAAAAATATCCGACTCATTTTCTATTTTCTGTCTTAATTATTCCTCTCCCTCACCCATCGTTCCCTCCTCATATCTTTTGGCAAGTTCACTCACTATATCATCGAGTTCACCATCTAGTATTTTCCCAATATTGTGCCAAGACTCTTTTATACGATGATCTGTAATTCTGTCCTGAAGATAGTTGTAGGTACGTATTTTTTCAGACCTGTCGCCTGTGCCTATTTGTCCTTTTCTGTCTTTAGATAACTCACTCTCTGCTTTTTCTCTTTCTATCTCTTCCAGTTTGGCCATCAAAATTTCTAGCGCCTTTTCTTTATTAGCGTTCTGACTACGCTGGGCGGTAGAACGTACCATAATGCCGGATGGTTTGTGCACTATTCTCACTGCGGTTTCTACTTTGTTCACATTTTGACCGCCCTTGCCACCAGCCCTTGAAAATTCAATCTCTAAGTCTGCTGGGTTTATTGTAAGTTTGTGTACTTTTCTAACGGGCAAGATGGCAACTGAAGCAGTAGACGTGTGAACCCTTCCAGATTTTTCAGTAGCAGGTACTCTTTGAACCCTGTGCACTCCTGTTTCAAAACGAAGGGTTTTATAAATATCTTTCCCACGCATTTCAAAAGAAGCATCCTTAAATCCTCCTAATGGCGAAGTAGCTATATCTAGCTCTGTGCTATTCCATCCCTTTATTTCTCCATACTTCCTATACATATTCGACAAAGTTTCTGCAAAAAGAGCCGCTTCTTCACCGCCCGCCCCCGCTCGCACTTCTAAAATTATTTCGTTTGGGAATTCTTCTTCCGCCTCCTCGACTTTCAAGATATCGTCAAGGTGGTTTTTCAGCTCATTTATTTGCATCTCTATGTTTTTTAAATCTTCTTCAGCTAGTTCCTTGAAAGATGGGTCTGAATTCTTTAAATCCTCTGCTTCTTTTTGTTTTTCTAGTAAGTCTTCAAGCTGGCCCGCCATATAAGCGGTTTTAGGATTTTCTTTATAGCGCGAAAGATCTTCTTTGTTCATTTTAGGAAAGCCGGCTATCTACGCCTTTTTTGCTTTCTTTGTCGCCTTGCTCTGACGAGCCTTGAATTTCTCCACTCGGCCTGCTGTGTCTATCACTTTGTCATTGCCAGTATAAAAAGGATGGGAAGCTGAAGATATTTCTACGTGGACCAATGGGTACTCTTTGCCATCTTTCCACTTCTTTGCCTCCTCGCTCTTTATAGTAGAACCCACTAGGAATTCAGCCTCCGACGAATTGTCGTGGAAAATTACCTGTCTATAGTTATCTGGATGTATTCCTTTTTTCATTTATTGTCCACTTAATATACCCGTATTTAAAAAATTATCAAACATATAGCAGTAAGGGCCCGGACAGAATCGTCCGGGCCCTTTAAGGTTCCCCGAAGGGGTCCCTGTCGGCACTTCTTCGTGCCCGTGTACCATTACTCTGGCCACCGAGAGACCTGCGCCTGCCAATGCGCTAACTTCGAGCGCACGGCACCATCCAACGCGTGAGCGGAGGCGACCCTCATACTACTCAGCGCCTTCACCCCGCAGTCGCCCTGAATGCCTCTCCGGAACATGGCCGGTGGCCTCCTACGCGCTCGGGCTCGTACCAGCGTAAGGTATCCCTAGTATACACCTATTTGTATTTTTGTCAATACCCCCCAATTTAGCTCCAAATTGGGGGGTATTGCTATCTTCGTACGCTCGGAAATTAATGGCTAAAATACTTCGTATTTTGTCTACTTGATAATTTAAAAAAATAAACGAGCTTATTTTTTTAAATTATGCTCGTAGGACATTTTTGCCATTAGCCCCTCTCGCTCCCTATATAGTTCAATCATCTACAAAGGTCGAACCTTCGCGAAGGTTCGACCTTTGTAGATGGACTCTTTTTTAGCAAAAAGTGAAGGCGTTTCGTTTAGGAGCGCGGTATATCTCTCCGTGGTGAGGCACTTTGCTTTATATATTGTTTAGTTCTTCAATTTTTGCTAAACAGATTTCAAGAAATCGATATTGCTCTGGAAAGTCTCCGCCTTTTTTATTACCTGATTACCATAAGTTAATCCAACATTCGCCTTGCCATTGCTTGCATAACAATTTTTGCCGGAATAATACCTGCAAGCCGCGGTTCTCTCATTTGTATATGTTCCTCCGTTAGCGCCTAAATCAGCTAAATAAATTGCAGTTGCCATTATTGCGTGTTCGGGCTCCCATGGATTTGCTATGCTCACCCCTACTGCTTTTGCTATACGTGATTTGAAAAGTTCCCAAGTGGAGGGAATAAACTGCGATGGCCCCATTGCACCCCCAAATCCTCTTCCAACGTAATAAGCTGTCCCGCCTATTGGGCACGACACCGGAGTGGTCTCCCACGGCAATCCTAAAATGTTTGTAATTTCAGAAAATACAGAGGTATCTCTTGGAGATTTCATTACTTGTTCAAAGAAAGTGCCTGTGTTTTTCCCTATACCATTGCCTGTTTGTAAATCTTTCACATAGCACGACCCCACATTTTTTCCTAAATCAGATTCTTGAGAAAGAATGGCAAGTATCATCGCAGTTCTCACTCCAGTTTTTTGTGAGGCTATTTCCGCATACTGAAGCGCTTTCTCAAAAGTAATACCTTGGGCGTCACGCAAATTAAACAAGGCTGCCCTTATTGCATCAGCCCTCGCCTGTTTTTTTGCCAAAAGTGCGTCTTGGCTGGCTTTATTTTTATCTACTACAGCTAAAAGCTGGTCCTTCTCTTTTTTATTTGCAGCCACTTCATTTTTTTTAGTTTCTATCACATACTTCGCATCCAGTTCTTGATCTTTCTTCTGGGCCAGAGCCTGTTTTTCTTTTTCTGTTTCTTGTTTTACACCTCTTATTTCATTGAAAAGATCATACAAATCTCTTTGGATAGAACTAAAAGTATCTAAGTCACCAAAAAATTCAGAAACATCTTGGTTGGAGAGCACCGCTTCAGGCAAGCTGTATGTGTCTATTTCATTTGTTTTCCTTAAAAGCTCTGCCAAAGACACCTTGCCTCTCTCTATTCGAGCTGTAAGGGTATTTATTTTCTGTGTCTTGGTGTTTATGTCAGTTGTAAGCTGTTTTATGGTCAGATTTTTCTGCTTCAAAACTTTTTCTGCTTGAGTAATCTGGGCTGTTAGAAGCGAGATGTCTCCCTTTATTGTTTTTTGCTGATTCTTTAGGTCATCTATCGTCTTCTGGAGGGCATCTATATCCCTAAGAGTTTGGTCATATTCCGCCTGAAGAACGGCTCTCTCTTGAGGAGAAAGTGTCTGCGCACTAGATACAACCGGAGTGATTCCGGCCAGTACAAACACAAATAATAAAAAAACTATTCTTCGTTTCATTCTTGAGACTTAATTATAGCAAAAACAGCCGAGTGGCTGTTTTATTCTGCTTTAGGCTCTCCTTCTGGAGGCATCGTTTCTTCTCCTTCTTTAGCCTCCTTGCCTTTCTTTTCTACCTCTATGGCGGATAGGTCTACAGGCACTTCTTCTTTTTCTTCTTTAGGTGTCTGCACCGACGCTACTGTGTCTTCCGGATTGTCTACTATGGAAACTCCTGCTGGAACAGACAAATCTTTTACAGAAACTACATCCCCATCTTTTTCTAGTTTTGAAATATCAACCTCTATAGAGTGTGGTATAGCTGTAGGAAGGGCTTCCACTTTTATATCGTGCATAACTTTCACAACGAGAAGACCCGCTTTTATAGCTGGCGCTTCACCTACAAATTCCACAGGGACATCCACTTCCATTTTTTTCATTTTGTCGAATACATAAAAATCTGCGTGGCGAGGTACTCCAGTAACTGGGTCAAAATCTATATCGTTGATAAGAGTGTCTACTTCCTCGATATCACCTTTTAGGGTCACTACACCTGATTCCCCTGCTTGTTTATAAGCTTTTTTGAAATCCACAAGAGAGATAGAGATTGGAGTTGATTCCGTCTTTTTGCCATAAAAAACTGCAGGGATGAAACCGCTTTTTCTCAAGGCATCAACATTTTCCTCTGTTTTTCTAGTTTTAACCGAAAGACTCAACATAGGCTAGAGATTATATCTCAAATAGTGCTATTGGCAAGCGTTAGCCTGTAATGATGTGCTCCTCTAAATACTCTGTTGTACCCCCTACCTTTTTACCAGGATTAAAGATGTTCTGAGGGTCAAATATCTCTTTTACTTCTTGAAACAGCTTCACTATTTCCTTCCCATACATTTGTTCTAAAAATGGTGTACGAATTATGCCGTCATTGTGTTCGGCAGTTATAGAGCCGTGGTATTCCGCTACAAGTGAATAAACTTCTTTTGAAACGGGTAATACTAAGTCTCTATCTTTCTTTTGTTTTAAATCCATTAGTGGGATGACATGGAAATTACCGTCACCCGCATGACCGGCAATGGTATAAAACAATTTGTATTTATCTAAAATCGCTCTTAGTTTGGGTAAAAATTCTGGCAAATATTCAGGCTTTACACACACATCGTCTATAAAAGGTGCGGTCTTTAACCCTCTTACGTGTTTTCTTAATAAATTAAAACTTTCACGCCTTATGGTCATATATTTTTCTTCTTCAAGCGATGAATGCGTGATTCTCAAGACTGGATGAAACTTTTTCAGCGAATCTTTTACTTGCATGGCTGTGGTTTCCAATTCTTCATCACTCTCTCCTGTAAATTCCGCAAGTATCACAAGCTTTGGCAGTCCTCCACGAAGAGTCATTAAAACTTCTGGGATAAAAGAGAGGGCTAGCTTAAAAAAGTTCCTAACTTTCATAAGTCCTATGATTTCTGGTATGTACCGCATGGCAAACTTTAAGGTTGACTCGTCGTATGATTCCAATGTTTCCGGATTTTTCTTTAAAATCTCATTCACAATATCGCCAAGATGATTGAGATTGCGTATAAAAATGACCAGCATTTTTGATTTTGAAGCCGGTCTTACAAGATTTATTTCTGATTTAGTAACAATACCAAGGGTGCCTTGAGAGCCTACTATTAGCCTGTTGAGGTCAAACACGCCTTCTTGTTTTATATTCCACAAATAATATCCGGCTGAATTTTTAGAAACTTTTGGTCTCGCGTTTTCTATTATTTCTTTATTGCCTTCCAATAATTGATCGAGTTTCCTATACACTTCTCCTTCATAGTCATTCTGCCTTTTTTTATTTTCAAGCTCCTCAAAAGTAAGCGGTTTTATTTCTCTTTCCACGCCATCTGAAAAAACCATGCTGAGTTTCTTTATATACTTTTCCATCTTTCCATACTTAAGAGTTTTTTCTCCAGCGCTGTTATTCCCTATCATTCCTCCAATAGCATTCATATTTTTAGACGCTGTAAAGCATGGCAAGAGCAAATTTCTAGAAAGTGATTCTTTTTCAAAATCTCTGTACATAGTGCCGGAAAGAGTCACTGCGCTGTCACTCCCCCATGACAAAATGCCTGTGAGATATTTTGTGGTATCTAAAATTATCGAATCGTTTAGTGGCCCTCCCGCCATGCATGAGCCACCAGCTCTTGTTGTAATTGAGAGACTCGGGTCATTTTTTTTATTTTCAGACACAAATCTCACAAGACTTTCTACGTCTTTTGAGTTTTTTGGAAAAACCACACACTTGGGCACTACCTTAAATATGGAGGCGTCTCTCGAATATTTTTCTAGGGTAGCGTTGTCTGCCAAAACTTCGCCACTAAAAATATTTTTTAACTCATTTTTTAAGTCCATTGAAAAGCTTTAGTTTGTCTATAACCACTTTTTTCATTTCTTCCACCCCTTCAGCCATAAATTTGTATGGTGCAAGCTCGTCGGAGCTCATTACAGATTTTTTAATACCCTTTTTATACGCCAAACGGAGCTCTGTGTTTATGTGAACTATTCTTATCCCTGCTTCAATTGCATCTCTTATATCTTCATCAGTATTCCCAGAAGCCCCATGAAGAACCAATGGCACTTTTACAGCGTTCGCTATCTCCTTTATCCTTTTTATATTAAGTTTTGGCTCACCTGTTGAAACAAGCCCGTGAATATTTCCAACTGACGGAGCGAAAAGATCTATAAAGGTTTCTTCTACAAATATCTTCGCGTCTTCAGGAGTGGTTTGTGTGGTTTCGGATACCCCATCTGGTATTTCATCAAGTATTTTTGAACCTGTGCCTATAAAACCAAGCTCTCCTTCCACCAAAATATCCGGAAAAATGTCTTTTGTATATTTAACTACCTCTTTTGTCATAGCAATATTTTCGGAAAACGGTTTTTCAGCGCCATCTATGATTACAGAGTCAAAATGGGCATCCACCGCTTCTTTGCTCGCCTCCACAGAATATGTATGGTCTGCGTTCAGAAAAATAGGCAGTCCTTTTTCTTTTTCTACCGCAACTAACGCCCTTATTTCAGCGACACCTAAAAAACTCCTCTCATTTTCTGAAACTCCCACTATTACAGGCACCCCGAGCTCCTTCGCACCATCTATAACTGCATTGAAACCTTCAGAATCTGATACATTGAAGTGCCCTATCGCCACACCCTTTTTTTCTGCCTCTAGTATTGCTTCTTTTAATGTCATATGCCCATTGTATCACTCTGCTATAATTCTCTATATGTCATTTTTTAAGAAATCTTTAGATGTAATCTGTATAGGAGATATCACAATGGACGCATTTATTCGCCTGAAAGACGCGAGAGTGACCTGTGATTTAAACGATGAAAACTGCACTATTTCAATGCGCTTTGGAGATAAAATTCCTTACGAGTCAGCAAAAATAGTACCAGCCGTTGGTAATTCTTCTAATGCTAGTGTTGCCATGTCCCGCCTTAGCCTAAAATCTTCCCTTATCGCAAATATTGGAGGAGATGAAAATGGTAGAGAATGTTTAAAAGCCTTGGAAAAAGAAAGGGTAGATATAAAACTTATAAAAATAGAGCGCGACAAAAAAACAAACTATCACTATGTACTTTGGTATGACAAAGACCGCACTATTTTGGTAAAACATGAGCCATTTATTTACTCATTGCCAAATATAAACGAGCCGAAGTGGATATATTTATCTTCTCTCGGACCTAATACAGAAAAATATCACGAAGAGATTGCACAATATTTAAGCTCGCACCCAAATGTAAAGTTAGCATTTCAGCCCGGAACATTTCAAATGAGTTTGGGGGTAGAGAAATTGAAAGATATTTACACTCGTACAGAAATTTTCTTTTGCAATAACGAGGAGGCAGAAAAAATTTTGGATAAACCATCTGGTACAGACATAAAAGAATTACTTCTGGGTCTTCACATGCTAGGGCCTCAATCAGTCGTAATTACCCTTGGGCCAAAAGGAGCATATGGCGCTGATAAGACCGGCATATATTTTGCTCCCGAATTTAATCCCGAGGAGGAAGCCTTTGAAAGAACTGGCGCGGGGGACGCTTTTGCTTCCGCCTGTACCTCCGCACTAGTTTTGGAGAAGAATTTACCCGAAGCACTATCTTGGGGCGCCGTGAACGGAATGAGTGTCTGCAGATACATAGGCGCAAGAGAAGGGCTCCTCTCACAAAGCCAAATTCAAGAAGAACTTAAAAAAAGACCTGATTATTCTGTAAGTAAGATTGCTTAATCTCTCAAAAATTCAAATCTTGGTTTCAGGGTACCGTCTATCTCTATTTGCTCCAAAAACATCGCTACAGGTCTAGCCCAATATTTTGACATGTCGTTTTCATATTGAGCTTCATAAATGACAAAATCCTCAAGTGTTTCTGAATGTTTAGCAACAAACAGCACTCGGTATTCTCTGCCACTTTTTGTGTGCCTATAAATTCCTAACTTCATCTTATTGCAAAGGCAAATCACGCTCAAGTTTATCAGTAAAAATCTTATTCCTTATTTTATCTACTTCCGTATTCACCTTTGCCACATATTCCTCGGCTTCTTCCGCTTCAAAAGTTTTATCAAGAAGTAAGGAAGATAGCCTCTCCCTTTCGCCAAACAAAAATTCTATTCTCTCCTCTATCTCTTCTTGCTGTTCTTTACCCAAACTTGTATGTTCTTTTTCCAATCTGTCTTTGAGTGAATTAATTGCTGAATTAATTTCATTTATCGCGCGCTGCAAATTGGATATGGCTTCCCTTTCAGTTTTGGCCACACTCTGGGCCTTTTTCATTTCCTCGACAGGGTTCATAGACACTTCATCTACTGGGTCTACAAAACCAAACATCTTGTCAAGATTAAATTTCATTATTTTTTCAAAATATTTCTAACTGCTTTTTCTATACCAGCTACTCCAAGCCCATAGTGTTCAATCAGCTCGTCTGGAGTACCAGATTGGCCAAATTGGTCTTTTATGCCCACAAACTCTATTGGTACTGGATAATTAGCCGACAAAAACTCAGATACAGCCGAACCCATTCCACCCATTATTTGATGTTCTTCCACCGTGACCACTCTTCCTGCTCTTTTGGCAACATCTAAAATAGTTTTACCGTCTAGCGGTTTTATTGTTGCAAGATTTACAACAATTACTCCAATTTCATTTTCAAGTTTTTTAGCAACTTGTAACGCCTTGTGAACCAATGCACCAGTTGCCACTAGCGCGACCTCCGGCTTTGCGCTTTCATAAAAAATTTGTGCTTTGCCTATTTCAAAAGGAGTTTCTTCTGTAGTCATCACAGGAGTTTTTTCACGAGCAAGGCGAATATAAACAGGAGTGTTTGTTTTGGCTATTGCCACAGTGGCTTTTTTTGCTTCAATCGCATCACATGGTGAGATAACGACCATTCTTGGCATCGTGCGCATTATGGCAATGTCCTCTAGCGCTTGATGTGTCCCCCCATCGGGGCCTACTGACACTCCGGTATGAGAGCCTGCAATTTTTACTGGTCTATTGTTATATGCAATTGTGGTGCGAATTTGTTCCCAGTTTCTCCCTGGAGAAAACATTGCATAGGAAGTAATAAAAGGGATTTTACCTGTTGCAGAAATTCCTGATGCGACCCCCGCCAAATTTTGTTCTGCCACTCCAATTTCAATAAACCTTTCAGGAAATTTTTCTTTAAAAAAGATGGCCTGTGCTGATTCTGTCAGGTCTGCACATAAAACCACTACATTTTTATCTTTCTCCCCCGCAATAACCAGCCCTTCACCAAAACCATGCCTTATTGGCACCTGTTCGCAATCCTTATCAAATATTTTTTTGTTTAAGGTTTTATTTATCATCTATTTTGGTGTGTAAAAATGTCATTCCACCAATCTGATGGAGGTGTTTCCATTGCCATTTTAGCTAATTTTTTGGCACTATCAGTTTTTAATGATTTAAATTGTCTGTTTATTTTATCTTCACCTTTCCCGTCTAACCAAATTTGTGCCTCCTTATTTCCCTGCCAAACATATTCCCTTAACAAAAAAATTTGGTCTAATAAATCTGCATCCTTTGCTACAATCGCCTCTTTGCTCTCTCTCTTTTCGTACTCACTAGATAATTCAAATAGGTCTTCAAATGGGAGTTGCCCCAATTGTTCCTTCTTTATCTCATCTTCAAAGATTTTTGTATACCGCTTGTGAACCCAATTGTGATCCCCTGATCTTACTTCACTCATATCGTGCGCTAGACACATCATCACAACTTTGTATGGTTCAACCTTTTCCATTTTAGCTAGAAACCAACCAATCAAAGTAACTCTATAAGAATGTGTAGCTATATTGTCTGACATATCATCAGTAAGAAGATTTTGCCTATGCATTCTAGGCAATTTGCGCATCGTTCCCATTTCAAAAAGAAAATTTATTATTTTTTTATTGTCTTCGTTAGTCATTGTGATACCCAGTTATCTTCCCCCCTAAACTCCTTAATTCTCTCATTGCCATTTTGCCCTCATCAATTGTTGGGGGCTTCCCGTGCCAACGATAGTCTTTTTCAAATTCCTTCACTCCCTTTCCTGGAATTGTATGCGCAATTATCATCACGGGTTTAGCAAAAATGGTTTTGGCTTCCTCAACTGCATCATTTACATCTTCAAAATTGTGGCCATCTACTTCAATAACATGCCAGTTCCATGCTTTCCATTTGTCCGAAAGTGATTCAAGTGGCATTACATCCTCCGTGAATCCGTCTATTTGAATATAATTTCTATCAATAATCCCGACCAAATTATTTAATTTTTCTTTCCCAGCAAGCATTCCTGCCTCCCAAGTTGCACCACACTCCTGCTCTCCATCTGACATAAGTGCAAAAACTCTCGCGGGATTTTTACTTGTCTCACCTTTAGGCGGGTCCATTCGGAGACCAAGCGCCATTCCAACGGCTTGCGCTAATCCAGAACCAAGTGGACCACTAGATGTTTCTAAAATATTCAAGAAGTCGCGATGTGGGTGCCCCTGCAAGCGCGAGCCAAATTTACGAAGTGTTTTTAACTCTTTCACAGGAAAATACCCAGCGTGAGCGAGCGTCGCATAGTACACAGGACAAATATGCCCATTTGAAAGCACTAGTCTGTCGCGGTTTTTATTATGCGGGTCTTTGGGATCATGATTTAAAACATGGAAATAAAGAAGGGTAAAAATATCTGCCATACCGAGTGGCCCCGCGGTGTGTCCAGATTTTGCCTCTACAAGCATTTCAATAATAGATTCGCGAATTTCATTCGCTTTTACCATGAGCTCTGACTTTTTATTATCATCTAAAAAAGATGCCTCCATTAGGATAATTATATCATTAGCTTCTTTAGAGCTGTATTTAACACAAGGCCAAAACATCTCGTTTAGAAACAAGTTTTACTGCCTGTAGTGGGACATTTTTATGCTATCTAAAACAAAAATACCTCATTTAGGAGCGCGGTATATCTCTCCGTGATAAGGTACTTTTGTTTTAGATATTTTTAGACCATTTCTGAGAGCTTTTCATACTCATCGACAGGGTCTTCATCGTTCCAGATTGTAGAGCCAATTATTAGCCTACCCGCCCCAGCTTCTACTAATGGTTTTATAGTTTCTTCTTTTATCCCCCCATCAATTTGGATAGTCATTTCTGGCAAAAGTTTTTTTAGTTCTGCTACCCGCGCTATTGTTTTTTCATTAAATATTTCCCCCTGTTGCCCTACATGATCAATCCCCATTAACTGCACCAAATCAATTGTGTCTTTGTATTTTAAAATTTCTTCTATATTTATATCTGCGCCAATTGCTAAACCAAGCTCGACTGAAAGCGGTTCTGGCAAATTATATTTTTTCTTAAAATCACGGAGAAATACTTCTCGCTCTTGTTCATCTTTAAATGACGAATAGTGAACAATAATTCTAGATGCGCCCGCCATAACAAATGTATCTGCTAAAGCCCTTGGGTTATCTACCATCAAATCAAATTCGTATGACACCGACTCCCATTCTGGAAGTGACTGGTCTTCTTGAACCAATTTTTTTAAATTTTCATCCTCACCTTTAATAAAAGGCCATGTTTTCTCTTTCCCATACACACCATCAACTATATCCACCTGTACAAAAGGACTCACCTCAGAAATCATCCTGACCTTTTTTTCTATTTCTTCAAAACTTCTTTCTAAAATAGCTGGAATTATTTCACTCATGTAGATGGTCTATCTTAGCAATCCTTCTTGCGTGTCTTTCCTCACCCTTGAACGGAGTGTCCAAAAATCTCTGAACCGCGTCTATTGCCTCTTCCGTTGTCACAAACCTTGCGCCTATAGATAAAACATTTGCGTCATTATGCGTGCGAGCAAGCTCGATAACATTGTGATCTTCAGGGATGGTATCTTTGCTTCCGTAAAAGACGACAGCGCGCACTTTTTTAAAACGGTTGGCAACCATCGCTTCCCCTTGCCCCGAACCTCCTAAAACTATTCCTTTGGAATTTGCGGGATTCTGAGACACTTCACGAGCAACTTTTGAAACAAAATCTGGATAGTCATCGCTTTCGTCGTATTCATATGCTCCACAATCCACCACCTCATGTCCACCCCCTTTTAAGCACTTCACTATCTCTTCTTTGTGAGCAAGCCCTGCATGATCGCTACCTATAAAAATACGCATGATATTTATATTTTATGACTTATTATTTCCTGCCCTTAACACATGCTCTAAAAGAGTGTAGCAATACCCCATCTCATTATCATACCAAGCCATTACTTTCACTAAGTTGCCACCCACTACACGAGTGAGTTTTAAATCGGCTATTGAGCCAAAGGGAGACCCTACTATGTCGCTAGACACAAGAGGTTCTTCAGTAACAGAAAAAATCTTTGACCATCTTTTTTCATTGGCCGCGCTTATAAGCAAATTGTTCACTTCCTCAACCGTTGTCGAACGCTTTGAAACAAAAGTAACGTCAACTATAGAGCCCGCTATAACTGGCACGCGTATGGCAATCCCGTCAAACAAGCCTTCCAATTTTGGAAATGCTTTTGTGACAGCAATCGCCGCGCCTGTTGATGTGGGCACGATATTGTTTGCACCCGCTCTGCCTTCTCGAAAATCTTTTTTATTGGGTGCATCTACTATCGGCTGGCTCGCAGTATGTGCGTGCACTGTATTTAGTACTGCTTTTTCAATTCCCAAACCCTCATCAAGAATGGCAATAAGTGGCGAGGCAGCATTTGTTGTGCAAGAAGCATCCGAAGTTATTACACACTTTTGCAATTCCTCTTCATTCACTCCCATAAGAACCGTTGCCCCAGCAATATCTGCGGGCTCATCTTTCATTGGAGCAGTCACCACTACCCTTTTCGCTCCAGCATCTAAATGGGCCTTTGATTTTTCATAAGAAGTAAACAGACCAGTCGACTCTATTACTACATCTATATTCAAATCTTTCCACGGCAATAGCTTCGGATCTTTTTCTGATAAAAAATAAATTTCTTTCCCACCTAAAATAAGCTTTTTAGTTGCTTCGTTTGTGGCCACTGAAAAAGGGGCGCTCCCGTATACAGAATCATGCTGTACGAGATAGGCGATATTTGCTAAATCTCCAAGATCATTGATAGCGACGAGATCTATTTCGCTATTCTTTATTGCCAATCTTAAAAAAGTTCTGCCAATGCGACCACAGCCGTTCACGGCAACTCTAATACTCATAAGATTATTTTACCTTTATGAACAGCATAAAACAAACAACATATTAGCTTGTTTGGGAAAGCCACTTACCCTTGGTCTATTTAACTTCAAAAAAGACCTGATTACCAAGTTCGACATTGCTTTTCTCTAGGGCACTGGCGGGCATTTCAAGAACATACATAGCAGGAGCGTCGGGGTAAAAAGTTTTAGGATAGGTGTCTGGAGAAATATTGTTTTCTATATGCACTATCTTTTTTTCAGACGAGAGCCATATTATGTCGAGCGGGTAATTCATGTCTTTCATCCATATACTCCATTTATCTGCCTTGTCAAAAACAAATAGCATCGCCTGATTATCTTTAAGCTCCTTGGTGCCGGACAAACCCATTTTTTTCTCTATATCTGTACTAACTGTTTTTGCCAAAAAGTATATATCCCCTATCCTAACTTCTGTGTTAAATGAAGCAGGTTTTTCTAATTTTAAATTTGATAAATTTTTAAATACTAAACCAACAAAAGCGATAAAAAGAAATAAAAAGACAGTAATAAAGAGGCTCCTTATACTCATTGCAATGATTATATCTTGTAAAATGGATAAAAGGTGACAGTATAAAAATGGTTGCAGAAAAATATAAAAAGAGTAGAAATGGGGCTGGGAACTTAACAAGGGGGAACCCATGAAATTCTTCGTTGGCGCCTTAATCATCGCGGTTGTCGTCGGCTTGATTGCTGTCATTGCTAACAGAAGCAAAGACGACAGCGGGATTGTCGACATCAGCCCTAAGCGCAGGAAGTAGCAGGAAGACCTGACGAGATTACCCGCGCCACGCAAAAACTTTTGCGTGGCGCTTTTGTTTTACAAAAAGGCGCGTACACATGTACGCGCCTTACAGTTCACACACCAAGCTAAATCCACTCATCGTGCTTGTACACTTCAAACTCTGCACCGAGCTCAGCCACTAACTTCTCAACTTCGGGAGCTACATTCATGTACTCTCCGCGAAGCACAAGGAGAATGTTGTGCCCGAGCCTGAAGCTGTGTTTGTCTCTTTCTGTGCAAAGGTACTCCACCGCCCGAAGTGTAATCTGGAGAATCTTGTCGCGCCCAATTCGCCTAGCTTGCCCCGATGCTTTGTTGAAAAGAATTTCAGCTGTCGGGATGGAAGCTATAGCTGGCGCGTGTTCATGAATCCACCACACAACTCTCGGTAACGGCAAGTCCGTTTGGTTAACCAACAAGACTTGTGGATACCCAGAAACTAAGGGCGAAGTCCGTGGCAAATACTTGGACACAAACTCCTCGAATACTGCGAGCTCTTCTGCTGAAAGCCCGCTCTCATGCTCTGTCATGTATCCCCCAAGGTCATTGGTGTGCTACTTCTTTAGCTACACTACTTTTTGTAAAGAATAAAAACAAGCACAAACAAAAAACCCGCATCTCTGCGGGTTTTTTGTTTTAAAGCAAAAGGGAATTTGGAACTAATTCGGTAGAAGAGCTAGGCTCTGCTACTTATGATTAGTATCCGCCGCGACCGCCTCCAAAGCCTCCTTCACGAGGAGCCTTAGGCTGAGCCTCTTTGACAGAAATCTTTCTGCCTTCAAGGTCTGTGTCGTTAAGAGTTTCGATTGCCTTCATGGCTTCATCATCTGAAGACATTTCAACGAAACCGAATCCCTTTGAACGGCCAGTCATTCTGTCAGTAATAATTGCTACTGACTCAACTGTGCCAACTTTGCTAAATAATGCGCGAAGCGCATCTTCTGTAGAAGTGTAAGGAATACCTCCTACAAACAATTTCTTTGCCATTTGATTATGTTACTTATCATCCACAGACCTATACTTCGCACACGGACGAACCAGTAACGAAAATCGAAATCTGTATTACAGCCCATTATACACCCTAACTTTAATCTGTCAATACCCTAAAAATCGTCCGCGTCTTCGTTGATATTATTTAGCTCCTTTTCGATTTCACTCAAACCATCGTTTTCCAACAATTCTTTTGTAATTTCTGCCTTTTGTTTTGCCTCTTCTGCTTTAAGTTCAGCCTCTTTTATTTGTGCTTTTAGGCTCTCCACTTTTGCCGCATCCCCTTCCTGTTCAGCTTGATCAATGGCCCGCTCTAGGCTGTCTTTCTCTTCTTCTAAATTAGACTCAACTTCTTCAAGTAGATCCTGTAATTCTTCTTCATCATCTCCCATACTCTCTTCAAGTTCCTTTTCTAAATCTTCCACATCTTTACCGGCTTTTTTCTCTTCTTTTAGAATATCAGTAGCTTTTTTGGAATGTTCGCTTAGCCTATTTTGAGCTTCTTTTATATCTTCGTCATCTGCTCCACTATCATCCAACATCTCCTTTATCTCAGCCATTCTTTCTTTCGCAAATTTAATTTGCAATTTTATTTTTGCGTCCTGATTAAAGGTCAAAATTTCTTCTATTGTTTCAATGAATTTATCTAAAAAATACAAGGAGTTACTTGGAGTTAAGCCTGACTCTACATCAGAAGGGGTTGTGGCTGGTGCTTGTGTGTTCTGTGCAAACAATGGAACACTAGTCACTACAGAAACCAGCAAAAACACTAAAAAGGCTATTTTTTTCACAATATTCAATTTATCTAATAACCTTTTTATTGTATCACGCCACTATTTATCCATGACTGAAATCAATTTATGCGGATGGTGGTGACCATTTATTATGCGCACCCTGCCTTTAGGGGTAGCAAAATGCTCAGAAATCAGTTCTACTACCCTGCTGTTTGCCATATTCCTCTCTGCCTTTTCTTTTACAGAAATTTCAAAAGTGTCTTCGCTCTTTTTTACAAATTTTTCTTTTCTAGCACCAGCCGTCACTATTGCTTTAATGTACATAGTTCCGAGATTGTTTGGTTTTTATTCTTTAGTATTTCTGCTAAGCCTTTATTTATATTTTTAATTAAGCTAGGGCCTTCATAAATCAGCCCCGTAATAAGCTCCACTAAATTAGCGCCGGCTTGTATCTTTTCGTATGCGTCTTCTGCAGAGAAAATTCCTCCACAGCCGATTATCAAATACTTTTCTCCAATATTTCTTCTTACTTTTCTTATCATTTCAGTTGAAATATTTTTTATAGGAGCCCCTGATATACCTCCCGGAATATTTTCATATTTTGCATAATCTGTAGCCTTTAATAAACCCCTATCTTTTGAAAGATTGGCTACAACGAACCCTTTTATATAGTTGTATTGTTTTATGAGCCCCAAAATCTCAAGTAGTTTTTCATCAGCAAGGTCGGGCTTTATTTTTAACAAAATTGGCTTTTTGTACACAGACTGTTCAAACGAAGTTTGCAAACCATCGAGAAGCCCCTTCAATAATTCCGTATCCTCGCATAAAAGTATCCCGTCTCCAGTATTTGGGCAACTAATATTTATATTTATCAAATCACCAAATTCTTCAAGTTTCTGATATGAGTGTATATAGTCGTCTATTGTGCCCTGCCCCTTTATGTTGGAGTCATTGGTTTTCGCAATATTGATAATTAAGGGAATTCTGGTCTTCCGTGTCTGTAATTTTTCTGATAAAACATCTGCTCCTTTATTTCTCAGACCATAATTAACTATGAGAGACTGGTCTTTGGGAAGCCTCACGCTCCAAGGTCTTTCGTTCCCTTTATATGGGAATCTCGTAATTGAACCAACTTCCATAAAACCAAACCCTATCTCGGGCATCGTCTTCAAAAGTTCGCAATTTTTATCAAACCCGCCCGCTAACCCTACTGGATTGGGGAATTTGATTCCAAAAAATTCTTGTTCAAGCACAGGATTTTTATACACAAATAGCCATTGAAGAATTTTTCTGGTAAGAGAAAAGTTCCCCAAAACAGAGCCGATTTTTACGGCTAGTAGATGCGTAAAATCCGGATGCATCAAAAACAATACCGGCTTCACTACTCTTTTATACATACAGATAGAATACTCCAAAAAATTTCATAACAGAAAGGGGCCGAATTACTTCGGCCCCTGTACATCACTTAGGAACTTGCACGTCATACTTCTCGGCAACCGAGCTGATTAGTTCACGGAATTCATCCGCATTCATATCGTTGCTAAGAAGCCCTGGTGCCCACTGGAATGGATGCGGGCTTACGGCAAGCAACCCCTCGAATTCAGTACGAGTGAGAAGTTGGAGTGGCTTACTCTCTTCTTTTTCGTACTGATCGTCCCCAAGAATCGGGTAAACAATCCCTAATTGCTCGTTTACATGCCCAAGATTATGCGACAACTTTGACTTGCGGGGTGTCATGGTACCCCAAGCCTCTTTTGCAAGTTCGATGTCGGTTGTGATAACAACACGCTTCGAGCCAACAAAAACTGCTGGGAAGAAACCCATGAGACCATGATCAAGTTGTAAGTAGTAATACTCCTTGATCTCGAAACCTGCGGGTATTTTCTTGAGAAGCTCTGCTCGGTTTAATGGAACACCAAGCTCTTCATTCATCCGCTGGATTGGGCTAGTGCGAGAAGCTTCAATCGCTTTCCGCTCTTCGGTTATACCCTTCCATAATGCGTCCGCAACCGCCTTGGTCACATGACCAGAACTGGTTGGCGAATGCTGACACGTTGCACAAAGGTTCGCCCCACACACGAATGAGCCTGCGTTGTCACATTCCTTCACAGCCTTTTTCCCACAACTGACGCACTTCAGCCCTTCATGTTCCGAACACCATCCATTGGTACTCGGTTTTTTGCACTTTCCTTGCCATGCCTTGTCAAACTGGCAAGGCTTCGAATCCGGCATTTTCACATCGGCCATTGTGGCTCCTGGTTAGTAGGTACAGTCTGCGACCACCCTAACACAACACATTTTTAGTTCAAGCAAGATCTATAAATGATTTTTATTCTTTACTACACCCACAATTCCGACAACAACTAAAACCAATCCTATTAGCTGGCCCCCTGGGCTATCATCAATTCCGCCATATACAAACAAAGACACCCCGACTAATGCCATAAGAATGGAATACAGTATTTTGCGTTTTTCCATATAGAAATTATAACGCTTTTGTTATAGCTATTCCTTCACAGGGCGGAGGCGGTGAGATTCGAACTCACGATACCTTTCGGTATGCCACCTTTCCAAGGTGGTGGAATAAACCACTATCCGACGCCTCCATTGCCATAAAACTATATCTCTTTTTTCTTGTCTTTAACATCCCACAAATACAAAGACAGCTTTGTGTATTCCCCCTCATGCGGTTTTGCTAGCATCTTCATAGTGCGCTCACTTGGCAGGCTTTTGAGTTTGTAAGCAATTCTAAAACCATGTTGAATACCCAAATCCCCAACCGGCAAAATGTTTGGCCTATTTAAAGCAAAAATAAGAAACATATCTGCGGACCATCTGCCAATACCTTTTACCACTATCAAATGTTCGCGAATCTCTTCGTCTTTCATTTTGTGAAATTTCTTATGGTCAATGCTTCCATCCAAAAATTTCTTAGATAAGTCGTGGAGATATGACGCCTTTTGTGCCGATATACCAGCTTTTTTTAATTGTGCAGGTGTTTTTAATAAAACTTCTTTTGGGCTTGGAAAATTTTTCTTTTTGTCTAGTTTGAACAGTTCTAAAAATTTTTTGTAAATGGAATCCGCTGCTTTCGTCGCTAACTGTTGAAAAATAATGGAGCGCACCAAAGAAGCATATGGATTTTTGCTTTTTTTAAGTTTCCTTAATTTACTGCTATCTATTTTTAATTTTCTTGCTTTTACCATGAGCCAGATGAGCCCCCTCCGCCAGAGCGACCGCCACCAAACCCACCGAAACCTCCCATTCCTCCACCTCGCCCTCCTCCAAAAAGCCAAATGTCAGGACCATTTGATTTTCCTCCAAATTTTTTGGACACGAAATAATCTATTAGTAGTCCGAGGACAGTAGCCACTCCAATTACTACAGCCTTTATCAAAAATACAAGAGCACTAGCAAAAATCAAAACAAGTACAAGTGAAATTATGAAACCGGCAACACCCCCTAGCCACCAAGATTTCGTGCGCGCCATTAAAGCGAAAAAGGACTGGAACAAAATAAAGAGAAAAAATATTATGTCTAAATTAAGTCTCCCACCACCTTGATAATTTGTGCCGGATACATCTTGTGGTTCGCCTGACAAAACATTTTCAATATTTTTTACTCCAGCGGTGATTCCCTCCTCATACTTGCCTTCTTTAAATAGAGGCTTAACAACATTGTTTAATATTTGAGAAGAAGCAGAGTCTGTAAGGACTGGTTCTGCGCCATAACCCACTTCTATTCGCATCTGTCTATCTTCTATCGCAACCAAAAACAAAACCCCTGTATCAAGCTTACTGTTTCCAATTTTCCATTTTTCAAAAACCTTAACGGCATAATTCTCTACTGTCTCCCCTTCAAGACTAGGGACAACAAGCACGGCTATTTCATAACCATTATTTCTCGCAAATGTACGCAGTTCATTTTCAAGGCTTTCGCGTATCTCAACGTTCAAAATTTTGGCAGTATCAGTAACAAAACCCGTGGGCTCAGAAAAACTACTGGGTAACGCAAAGGAAAGGAACGGGAAAAATAGTACTGCGACAAGAAATAGTCGCTTCATATTTCTATTCTAAATTTACTGCTGGTGCGTTTTCGGCTCCTTTGGCAGACTCAAAGTATGGCCTTGCGTCAAAACCAAATATCCCCGCGACAAGCGAAGAAGGAAATCTTTTTACCTTTGTGTTGTAAGAGCGAATTTGGTCATTAAACCTTATTCTCTCTACTGATACTCTATTTTCAGTACCTTCAAGCTGGCTCATAAGTGTCTGCACGGTTCCAATAGAAAGAAGCGTTGGATAGTTTTCCATAACCACTATGAGTCTCCCTAGAGATGTTTCTACTTGGCTAGCTGCATTTATTTTGTCGTCCACTGTTTTTGCTCCTGTGTACTTAGTACGCGCTTCTGCAATGTCTGCAAAAACTTTTTCTTCCTGAGCCATAGCACCTTTTACAGACGCGACAAGATTAGGAATGAGGTCGAGGCGTCTCTGATATTGAGTTTCTACCTGTGCCCACTGTCCGTCTATCCCTTCATTCTTTGATACTAGAGAATTGTAAGTAAGCCCCACGTAGCCCAGAATGACGATAATAATAACCACAATGCCTGTGGTTGATTTAAAAAATGCTTTTATGTTTTCCATAAGCAACATTTTACTCTTTGTTGATTCTTTTACAAATTAGAGTAAATTTAAAAAGAGAGATCTTTACATGGGGCCACAATGGGCACAGACGACAGCAATGCGGACTCGATTGACCGCAAAGAAGTACTGCGCGCAATCAACGACCCACAGATAACCTCGTGGGGGCAAGCGAGTGCCATCACTCCGCACAAGAAACGAGACTTCAAGAAGGCTGCGGCTAGGGAAAAACTCTCGGAGAAAGGAGCACAGAAATTCCTGAAAAGACGAAGGGCGAAGAAAAAAAGAGCCCTCGCGCAGATTGTTGAATCAATGCAGTTGCTCGCGCTTGAACACGGGAAAATTCCATCTTGTGCTTTCGTAAGGCGAACCAACCCAGAGCTCTGTGCGCTTATATACAAGCATTTCCGCCGTTCTGGAATGAAGGGCGCGTGGCTCAAGGCTGGGCTTTCTCCAAACGTAAGCGATCCGCTCCCAAAATGGCTCATGAAAAACAGGTCGCGACACTAGTCGCGACCTGTTTTCTAATACCCTCCTTCTTCGCTTATTTCTTTTTCTTTCTTTTCCGGCAAATCTGCTATTGCTACTTCAGTAGTAAGAAGTATCGCTACAGCTGATGCGGAATTCTCGAGAGCAGTGCGAGTTACTTTCACCGGATCAATGATTCCGGCCTTGAACATATCTTTCTCGAATTTATTTTCGAGAGCATTGTATCCGGAATTACTGTCTCCATCCGAGACTCTTTCTACTACAACAGACCCATCATCTCTCCCAGCATTTTGCGCGATGTTTCTTAATGGAGAAGTGAGAGCGGAGGCTACTACTGCATAACCGGCTTTTTTCTCCTCGTCAAAACCACCTTCTATTTTCATTTTGGCTAGATTCTTTTCCAAATCTTTCGCAACTTTTGCGAGAGCCGTCCCTCCCCCTGGTACTATCCCTTCTGAAATAGCAGCCTTAGTGGCGTTCACAGCATCCTCTATTTTTAGTTTCAAATATTTCATTTCTGTCTCTGTTGCAGCGCCTACCCGAATAACAGCTACCCCTCCGGAAAGTTTGCCTATTCTTTCTTCTAGTTTTTCCTGATCAAATTTGGAGTCTGTATTTTCCAACTGTTTCCTGAGAGACAGAATTCTTTCCTCTATATCAGACTTTTTACCCTTGCCCCCCACCACAATGGTCTTATCTCTTTTAGAAATTATTTTTCTCGCTTTGCCCAAGTGAGAAATATCCGCATTCTCAAGCTTTATACCAAGCTCTTCAGAAACCAAAGACGCCCCCACCGTCACGGCAAGATCGGCAAGCGAATCTTTTTTCCTATCTCCATACCCAGGAGCTTTTATTCCTAGAACTGAAAAACCTCCTCGCAATTTATTTAATACAAAAGTAGTTAGAGCTTCTCCGTCTATGTCGTCAGCTATTATTACCAATTCTTTTTTGCCAGACTGCGCGAGTTTTTCCAATAACGGCAAAATATCTTTTACAGAAGAAACTTTCTTGTCCGTTATGAGAATGGGAACATCTTTGTATTCTGCCTCCATTCTTTCGGCATTTGTAACCATATAAGGAGACACAAAACCTTTGTCAAATTCAAGACCTTCTACCACTTCGCTTTCTATACCCATAGACTGGGATTCTTCCACAGTCACTACTCCGTCTTTGCCAACTTTTCTGATAGTAGAAGCAATGGTCTCCCCCACCTCAACCGATTCTGCAGAAATAGTTGCGACCTGCTGTATCTCTTCATCACTTTTTATGGGCTTTGCCATTTTTTTTAGAAGTAGGACAGAATCTTTTACAGCCTCTTCCATACCAAGGCGTATACCCATAGCGTTCGTCCCCATAGTGGTTCTTTTAAAGCCCTCAGAAACCATGGCTTGAGTAAGAATGACGGATGTCGTGGTGCCATCCCCCGCGATGTCATTGGTCTTTGTTGCGACCTCTTTCACAATTTCTGCCCCCATATTTTCAAACTTATCTTTCAAGGTGATGTCTTTTGCAATCGTCACTCCATCATTGGTGATGGTAGGTGCTCCGTACCCTTTGTCTAAAACCACATTTCTGCCACGGGGACCAATGGTGACCTTTACAGCATTCGCAACCGCATCCACTCCTTTTTTTAAAGCCTCTCTAGCATCTTCTCTAAATAATATTTGTTTTGACATGTGTGTTTAGAATAGTGAATTAGGAATAATGAATAAAATTTATTTAATAATTGCTAATATTTCGCCTTCTCGAACAAGGATAAATTCTTCGTCGTCGTGTTTTATAGTGTCGCCCCACGAATACAAAACTTTCTGTCCTACTTTTACTTGCATAGGTATTAATTCCCCATCATCAAATCTTCCCGGGCCTATTGCCACCACTTCCCCATATTTTCCTTGGTTTTCATCTTTAAGATTTTCGGGTAGATAAATGCCCGATTCAGTTTTCATTACTTTTTCTTCTATTGGCTTTAAAAGCACCCTGTCGCCTAGTGGTGAAATATTTGAGGTGATAACTGGTGCTTTATTGGTTTTTTTATTTTTCATATTGTTATCTCCTACTTATAAGGTGCGCACATTATAGTTATTTGAAAAAGGTGCGCAATGCGCAATAGAAAACGGCCATCCTGTTTCGGATGGCCGTTGTCTCACAGCTTGTGCTTCAGGCGGCGACGGCGAGCCTGCGCTTGCCCTTCTCGCCCTTCTTCTCCTTCTTGCCCTTCTTCTCCTTGGGCTCGGTGCGCTTCTCGCCCTTCGCGACGTAGCGACGGGGCTTCCGGCGCTTCGAGGGCGGGGGCGTGAGCACTTCCGCGACACGCGCGGAAGCTTCCTTCGCCGCAACCTCCTCTTCCACCTCAACCAGCTGGTTGAGAAGGACGATGAAGGTCTTGCGGAGAAGCGCGAGCGACTCCCCGCTACCCGGCTTTGCGAGCTTCGCAAGGAAGCCAGCGCGGTGGAAGAGACCGTTCCCGACGCGACGGAAGACCGTCTCGTCACGACGGAGCGCATTGATGCGCATCCGCAGGTCGTTGAGGACAGCCTCGTCCTCGTAGAACGAGCGCTCCGCGTCCCGAAGGACATTGAGCTGGGTCGAGGCGTTTTGCGAGGCTTCAACCACCTCGTTCACGGTGACCTTCTGCCCACGCTCGAGCTTGAGCTCGATGTCGTGAGAGACTTGCACCGCGCACGGCGCAAGCTCCGGAATGTCGAACAGGATGACCTGCTCGGCTTCCGCGAGGTGAGCATTGAGAAGCGAGGCGAAATGCTTCATCGCCTTCATCTCATGCACAACCCGCTCCCGCGTCTCATCCCGATTCCTCAGGAAGTTGATGCGAGCGCCGACGAGGCGATCCTTCGCGCGCGTCACCTCGATACCGAGGTACTCGAGGCGCTTGGGGTTCGACTTCAGGGGCTCCTTCTCGATCCAGGCGCAGGCGCGCCCAACGACCAAGAGAAGCACCTCGACGAGCCGGTGGATGCGGAAGTCCGGAATCGTCCGGCACTCCTCGACCACCTTGGAGAGCTCCTCGCACACGGCGAGGAAAGCCTTCTCCACCTTCGCGACATTCTCAACACTCTGGATGAACGGCATGGCTGTTGTCCTCCGCCCCCTAGGGCGTAAAACTGTGATGTGTGTGGGCCGGAATGCCCACGGTACTGCTGTTAATATGATAGCATACTATGCTATATCTGTCAAGTATAATTTGGCTCATAAATTTATCAAACCCTAAAATGGCTCTACAGAGCCATTAAAGTCTTGTAGTTCATTTGGAGGCAAGGTATATCTTTCCATGACGAGCTGTGGGACTTTGTTTTTTATTTCCTTCTTTATGCTAATCTATCCCCTATGTCTAATATATTGTCGTTTATTCAAATAGGTTTGGCGGTACTTCTCATAATAGGAGTTCTTTTCCAGCGTTCAGATGCAGGCCTTGGTTCAGCATTCGGTCAAGACACTTTCAGCGGAGTAAAGTATGAAAAACGTGGCGCAGAAAAAACCATATTTGTCGGCACAATAGTAGTAGCCATTCTTTTTGTTGTGACTATACTGACCGACCTATTCTTGAAATAAGTTAGAATAACAATACACCTCGTTTTGAGGCTTATGATTGAACATTTAAAGAAAATTTTAGAAAAACTCCTTAGCGGGTATTACGGAAAGTATTTCAAATTTTTTGAAAAAGAAATACATTTGCCTGGTAGCCATTACATAGCAAGATCTTATAAACTTTTCTCGGCCACAGAGAAAATGATTTTTGCAATATTGAGCGGAATAATGGTGCTCACAGCGTTTTTTATGCTTTTTGGAGTAAACAACAGATTTAGTGTGGAAATTCCTAAAAAAGGTGGCGCGCTAACAGAAGGAATAGTTGGAACTCCAAGATTTATAAACCCAGTGCTCGCTATTACAGATGCTGACAAAGATGTAACCGCTCTTGTATATGCAGGGCTAGTAAAAGCCACCGCCCAAGGAGAATATGAAAATCTTTTGGCAAAATCTGTAGACGTATCAGATGACGGCAAGACATATTTTGTACATTTGAAAGAGGGGTTGATTTTTCATGACAACAAACCACTAACTGCAGATGATGTCATTTACACTATAGAAAAAATAAAAGACCCAATGATAAAAAGCCCAAAAAGGGCAAACTGGGAAGGGGTTTCTATTGAAAAAATAGACAATCTTTCAATAAATTTTCACTTAAAACAGCCCTACGCACCTTTTCTGGAAAATCTCACGATAGGCATTTTGCCAAAACACATTTGGAGCAAGGTTGTGCCAGATGAATTTCAGTGGAGCAGTCTTAATCTCGAGGCTATAGGGGCGGGCCCATATATAGTGAACTCTGTTTCAAGAGATTCAGGAGGAATACCTTCAGAAATTAGTCTCAAAGCCTTTAACGAATATGTCAAAGGAGAACCTTTCATTACCAACATAAAAGTTTTGTTTTACAACAATGAAAACAAAGCGGTGTCATCTTTAATATCTGGAGAAATAGATTCTCTCGGTGGTATAGCCCCTGAAAATGCAGAGACTTTATCAAAAAGAGGCTTTAATATCGTGTCTCCTACTCTTCCAAGAATCTTTGCCCTTTTCTTTAATCAAAACCACAACAAAATCTTGGCGGATAAAAATGTAAGAAAGGCGCTTTCTTTGGTAGCCCCCAGAGAGCAAATTGTTTCTGAAAGTTTGAAAAATTTTGGGGCTCCAATCTATGGGCCTATTCTAAATGTTAGCTCAAAGAACATTGTTTCCGGAGACGGGCTAAAAGAGGCTGGAGAAATTCTTGATAAGGCAGGGTATAAAATAGCGAGCTCGACGAACGGCTTTAGAGTAAAAACTACTGGCAAAGGAAAAACAGCGGTATCAACACCACTAAAATTTTCTATAGCCACAGCAGACACGAGTGATTTGGTTTCAGCCGCAAATATTTTAAAAAACACTTATGAAAAACTTGGAGTTGAGGTTTCTGTCGAAGTATTCGAGGCCGGAGATTTACAGCAAAACATAATAAGAGAAAGAAAGTACGATTCACTTTTGTTTGGAGAAGTAATAGGGAGAGAAATGGACCTATTCCCTTTTTGGCATTCATCCGAGCGCTTTGACCCCGGACTTAATGTGGCTCTTTATGCAAACAGCAAAGCCGACAAACTTCTTGACAGCCTACGCAAAATCGCCGATAATACGAAGCAACAGGAAACTCTTTCTTTGCTCATTAAAGAATTCGATAGCGACATACCGGCAACGTTCTTGTATGCTCCGAAATATGTCTACGCTATCTCTAAAAGAGTAAAAAGAGTAGAACTAAAGACCGTAAATAACGGCTCTGAAAGGTTTTTGGATATATCAGACTGGTTTATAGAAACCGATTCTGTTTGGAAAATCTTTGTTCGATAAAGCCTGATTTATAAAAAGTAATAAAAGTTAAATATGGAACAAAACAGTGGAGGAGAAACGAGAAACTCTTCATTTAGAAGATCTTTTTCCTCGTCTCAAAATGCATCTCCTCAAAGATCTGGAGACAGAAAGCCTTTCTCTGCACCTAAAAGAGGAAGAGGCGGTCCTCGCCCATTTAGAGGAAATGGTAGAAGACCAATGAGAAAAACCGGACCGGGCGCGGGAGGTTTTTCTGTAAGACAAACTATCGATGAAAAAAGAATACCTATTCCTGAAATAGGAGACGCAATACGTATCATCCCACTTGGAGGAGTGGAGGAAATAGGCAGAAATATGACTGCCATTGAATACAAAGACGACATCATTGTGGTGGATGCCGGATTTCAATTTAAAGAACAGGACACTCCAGGCATAGACTACATTTTGCCTAACACAAGATATTTGGAAGAGAGAAAAGAAAAAATTCGAGCCCTCTTCATCACTCACGGGCACTTAGACCATATTGGCGGAATCCCCTACATCATTGATCGCATAGGCTACCCACCTATATATACAAGACAATTCGGAGCAATAATGGTGGAAAAGAGACAGGAAGAATTCCCTCATTTGCAAAAACTCGACATAAAGGTAATAGAAGGAAAAGAAACCATCTCTTGCGGATCTTTGAGAATACGCACCTTCCCTATTTCCCACACTATCCCCGATTCGATGGGTCTCATTGTAGAAACTCCATACGGAGAAATAATATTTATTGAAGATGTGCGTGTAGACAACATAAAAGGAGTTCCTACAGACGAAGAGGTAGAGCAGTACAAGCAATTCAAAGGAAAGGAAGCCCTGCTTCTTACCATGGACTCTACTTCTATAGAAAAACCTGGGTTTTCACTTTCTGAATCAGTGGTTATAGAAAATATAGATAGATACATCAAAGAGGTTTCGGGAAGAATGATTATCGCCACATTTGCTTCTCAAGTTGAGCGGATCATCGCCATTATTGCGGCTGCAGAAAAATACAACAAAAAAGTAGTAGTGGAGGGACGCAGTATGAAAACTAACCTTGAAATCATCAGGCACCTTAAGCTTACAGAAACAAAAAGCATTATTGGCATAGAGGAAATAGACAACTACCCTCCAGATAGAATCGTGATGCTCGTTACCGGCGCTCAAGGAGAAGAATTTGCTGCTCTTATGCGCATAGCAAACAAAACTCACAAGCAGGTCCAGCTAAAACCAACCGACACTGTGCTTTTGTCTTCGTCTATTATTCCTACAAATTATCTTGCAGTTACCAAATTGAAAGATAATTTGTACAGATCTGGAGCAAAAATAATCACTTATCTAGATTCAGACATTCATGCATCTGGGCACGGCAACCGAGACGAACTCCGCTGGATACAGCAACAAATAAAACACAGATTTTTTGTTCCGCTTCACGGTAATCACTTTATGTTGAGACAACATGCAGAGCTCGCAGAATCAAACGGCACACCTAAAGAAAATATCGTGGTACCAGACAATGGTTCAATTATAGAAATAAGAGATGAGGGCAAAAGCATAACAGTACTCAAAGAGAAGGCCCCTTCTGAAGATGTGATAGTAGACGGCTTCTCCATAGGAGACATACAGGAAGTGGTAATGAGAGATAGAAAAGCCCTTGCTGCTGATGGAATATTCGTAATCGTCGCCACCATCAATCTAAAAACAGGGAAATTAAAAAAATCACCAGATATTATTTCCAGAGGGTTTGTGTATCTGCGCGAGTCTCAAGATCTTCTGAATCAGGCACGCATGATTATCAGGCATTCCATAGAAGGAACTACTCAAGGAATGAATCCGATAAATTTCGACTATGTGAAAAATGCCGTGTCTGAAGATATATCAAAATTCTTATTCCAAAAAACAGCCAAGACTCCTATAGTGATACCTGTAACACTTGGAGTGTAATAAAGACAACCAGATAAATCCCCATAGCTCCCCTCTAGAAAACTGAACTAGCCTGTCCTTTGGAGAGATATACCGCGCTCCGCGGACAGGCTAGTTCAGTTTTCGTCTTAATATAAATATAAACCAGAAATGCCTCGTTTAGGAGCGAGGTTTATCTCTCCGTGACGAGGCATTTCTGGTTTATATTCTCTCTTTATTGGTAAAACCTTTGGTACACTTGGTATATGCGTGTTTTAAGCAGACTCCACCACGGAGGTCTTATTGGAAGAAACAGAAAATTTTTGCCCATATATTTGGCGGGGCTCTTTTCTGCAATTCACTATTGCCTAATACTTTATATAAATTCCTCCTACCTTGAAAATTTTTTCGGCAAATTTGAAGTGGCTACACTTTTCGCTTTGGGTTCAATACTTTCTCTATTAATACTCTTGTCTTCAGAAACTTTTTTCAAGCAAATTAACTTGCGCTCTGCCTTCACAACCACAGCCGTGCTTGAAATATTGGCAGTAACTACAATGTCGTCCGCAGAGACGCCAATCTTAGTCGGCTTGGGATTCATCGTGCACCAAGCTGCTATTGTTTTTCTTTTCTATGTACTAGACATAATTCTTGAAAGAGAAATAAAAGACGAAACTAATACTGGCGAAGTACGAGGAATATTTTTGACAGTAGGGAGCGTGGCTTTTGTGATAACCCCACTATTTTTGGGTTTTGCACTTGAATCAAATGGGTATGCCTTTATATATATGCTTTCTGTTTTCTTTTTATTTCTTGCTATCCCAGCCCATTTTAGTCACAAGACAGACCACCACCTATTGCCCATTCATCATGCGCCTGTTACCAAAGACATGCGGATGGGTATATTTTTAAATTTTTTACTTCAATTTTTTTATGCGTGGATGATTATCTGGGTACCCATACATCTCCATCAAAATATAGGGTTCGCTTGGACAGAGATAGGTATCATATTCTCCGTAATGCTTTTACCATTTGTCCTTTTTGAACTACCTTTAGGAGAGCTGGCAGATAGAATGTTTGGTGAAAAAGAAATTATGTCTATCGGTTTTTTTCTAATAGCCATATCTACCGCTATGCTTTCAGTAATAAGCATAAGCTCTATATTGGTATGGGCATTAGCACTATTTATGACAAGAACTGGGGCAAGCGCAGTAGAAATAGCGACAGAATCATATTTCTTCAAACATATAAAAGGCAGAGAGACTGGTACTGTGGGGATATTCAGGGCTACTAGACCAGTCTCCTATTTAGTGTCCCCAATGATAGGCGCAACGAGTATATATATTCTTGGTCCATACACTTCTTTCGTAGTCCTCGCGGGAATACTTTTTATAGGAGTATTTTTATCTCTCAGACTCAAAGATACTTTGTAATTTATTTCTTGAGATAATTAATGGGCACTACCACCTCTTCCCCATTCATGTTGCCATTTATGAATACGAGCATAAGCTCCTGAGAAGACACGTTCATTGGGATGGCGATAAGATCGTCAAAATAATTTAATTTATCTACATAGACATCCTCTTCTCTGACTACTTTAGATTTCGCTAGTGTTTTGCCATCTTTATCTCTTACTTCGACGCTAAATGTATTCTCTTTAAACCAAATTCCCCTTGCTTCTCCAGAAAAAGAAACTGGGGTAGAAACCCTTGTTGATGGGGTTGGATAAAACACTCTAAGCGCTTCGCTCTGTTTTGAATCTTTTACGATTATTTCTTCTGTAAATACTGCCCCTATGCCATCGGTACATTTCCTAGGAAAAGATTCCTGCACTGGAAAACCAGCCGTCACACACTTATCAAATGAGTCTATTATAAAATTTTGGTTTTCTTTATTTTTTCTTACAGACAAAAATGCCCCCACAAAAAAAATGAGAACTATCAATATTAGAACTAGGTTAGATTTATAGCGAGACATTTTTAATTTCTTATGTGTTGAAGTTTTTCAAAGCCAACTCTTATCATCACTCCTATGGCTACCAAGAAAATGAAAGTTCTCAAGATACTACCTAAAAATGGTATGAGCCCCAAAACAGTCATTCCAAAGGAGCCTAGAAGAATAACTTTCCATGATATTGTGTCGTTCTTTTTTATAAGCTTCTTTATGAATGCACCCAACAAAATTGGGGTAAAGGCCACAGATACAATTATAAAAATAATACTCAAGCCAACCACAGCAATTGAAAGAGGGAGTCCTATTACTGTCATTACTAAAAGTACTGCAGAAACTGGTGCACCTATTAGAAACAAAATACCTGCAAAAATATTATGCCAAACATCTTCTCTCCCACGCACAGATAAGACGGCAACACTTCTCTTCCCTATCGCAAACAAAATCATTGCCGAGACAAACAGGGTTATTAGCTTAACCCAAAAAAAAGAGTTCCAAAGAAACGAAAATATGTTCGAATTTTCACCGGAGTAAGAAACTTTTTCAAAACTGGTCTCCCCCATTATTGTTGCGTCTTTATCAACTATCGCCTCACGAACCGATTTATATTCTAGAGAGCCTTTGATAACCGCGCCTTTGCCTACAAAAAGCTTATCTGCTACTACTTTTACATCCCCATCAACTACCCCGTTCAAAGTAACTTCAGCGGCAGATATTTTAACAGAGCCTTTTACCGGACCAGATACAACAATATTGCCCCCGACACCAAGCAAATCTCCAGTTATAAAAGCACTGTCAACAATTCTTATATTCTTTCCGGCTACTGCCACGTCTCCATCTATTTCACCCGACACAACTATCGACATTCCAACAAGTCTCAAATCACCAGAGATATTTGAAACAGTATTTATAGTTCCACCAAAAAGCAGTGCATCTCCCGCTATTTTATTGCTTATGAAAACATTTCCACCTCCACCAACTACATCACCAAAAATATTCCCTGTGAGAGTAAGCTGTTGCCCCCCTGCATAAAGATTGGTATCTACTCGTGAGTCTTTTGGAACTATGTAGTTATCTCCAAAACCAACTACTGCCCCTTCAGAAATAAAAGGAATAAAAAGAATGACACTCATTAGCGCTAGTCCAGACAAAATAAGGCCTTTTTTCATATAGCCGAATTATATACCTTTGGCATGTATAACTCCAAAAATAGCTCGTTCGGTTGGAAATTGTGCGGGGAATATTATGCGACTAACTTGTTCCAAAGATACCCCATTATCAAGCCGGCAATATAGCCTATGACAGCGGTAACAATTATAAGCGTGAGCGCCAAACCGAAACTAAATGAAGCAATAGTATATGGCGGATTAATCATGTGCAGTTTGAAAACAAAATCCATCATACTTTGAGCTGTGCCGGAAGCCACTAAAAGCGCCCAGATTAGATGAAAAACTCCCAAAGACGCACCCAAGACTAAACCTACTTTATGTGTTTGTACTTTTTGCATGGTAATAAATTAAATGATTAATTAACCTAAATTATACTCCCGTGACAGAAAACTAGTATTCAATATTGAATTTGAAAGAAATGCTGGCATCTTTTTCGGGTATCCCAGACGGATTATCCTTTTTCAAAACTAAAACAGCTTTACCTATATAGCTCTCCGGTACCTTTATCTCGCCTTTAAAAGGCACAAATTCTGTGGTCATCCATTCTCCTTCTGCCTGAGCGTAGCCCACAGCAATACTTTTACCATTTTCGTCTAATACTTCTAAAGGAAACGAGCCCTCAAAAAACCAGAAGCCCCGCGCGCTACCTATTACGCTAAATTCTTTTCCCGTGACAGCATCAGGATAAGGCAACTCAACCACAATGTCATTCGCTGAAGCATTATTGTAGATGGTGCCTTCTTTTTGAAATTTATTCGAAAAAACAAAAAACCCTAGGGCCAAGAAAATTACTATTAAAATGATTATAGACTTTTTCATTTGACTCAAATATATCAGAAAAGGGCCAAAGAAGAACAAGAACCTAATCTGCCCATTTTTCTTAAATCATACTGTCGTCTTCACTCTGTTTAATACAAAAATACTTATAAGCAACAATGCCATAAGAGAAAGACTTCCTGCTTGATACCCACGAGCCCCTTCGCCAAAAGTAATAAGGGCGATACTCCATACCGCAGGGCCAACAAGAGTGGCAAAACGCTCCGCAACTACATAATAGCTATATGAGGAGGCAACTAAATGCGGAGGCGCAAGCTGACCCACAAGTGCTCTGCTTATCCCCCAAACGGGACCGAATAATATTCCCGCCAATAAAAACATTGGAACAAGTACTTTAAAGTTTGTAATTAAGGCCATACCCAAAAAGATAAGGCTCCAAATAAATAAAATAATTTTAAGCACTTTAAAACTCCCCTTTTTATCAGCTACTTTGCCAAAAACAATTGCTCCAACAGCTGCAAGTAAAAGGATGCATGCAGTCAATACTGACTTTACTGTATCGCTTACGTTGTGCACTATCTCTAGATACAGAGGGAAATTGTTTGCAAATGTGATTAGCGCATCACTAAACAAAAAATAAGCTAATAAAAGAAATGCCAATGGTTTGTATGTGAAAACTTCTTTAAATAAGGAGACAATATTTAGTTGGTTTTTGACCTGCGTATTGCTGGAAGAAATAAATTTTTCTTCTTTATAGAACAGAAGCATTGGTAAAACCAATATCCCAAAAATAATGGTAGCCGGAAATAACGCCTGAGCTCTTCCTGGATCACCAAACAGTGTTATTCCGTTTACAAACGGAAGCGTAATAAGGACCCCTACTACTTGGCCAATTGAATTTGCGCCTTGTCCAATACCAGACCGTAAGGAACGGTTCTCATCGCTAGATATATCGTTCAACATTGGGGTGAAATACAGGAAACACACAAGATAAGCGTATGTAGAAAGTGTGTACAAAATCGTTGCCAAGACCTCTCTACCGTCTGTAAGCATCACGGTAAAGGCCAGCGACAAAAAACCAACGAAAGCAAGAAATGTCCATAGTCTAAGCCCGGCAATTTTTTCTTTTGTCTCATCAATCTTTTTACTAATAGTTGGTGCGCTCAAAAGAAAAAGAATTGAGGAAATAACAAGGGACACGTTATACCACCAAGCTGGCTTCCCCTGATCTATAACCAACCACTGAGAAAAATAAAACAGAGAGGCCATTAGAACTATAGAATTAGCGAAATCGTACAGAGACCAGAGAAATAGGCGTTTTCTGTTCATAGTTATTAATTGATAGTATACATGCTGAATTATTGCTGTTTTGTTGCAATAACTCCAATATATCTTTTATATAAAGAGCCTGAAAACAGGCGCATTGGTAAATCAAATAAATTAATTATTTTGGCTATATTCTGATGAATGCTGTCGTGTTTTGTAACAAACCGAAAATAAAAATACCCAAAGTATCCTGCGTAATTTATTTGACAACCTTTTGCTTCAAGCACGGATTTTATGGCCTCCAAATTCATAACTGACAAAACGTGATTTTGTAATGTTTTTGGTTCAAAAAGTTTGTAGAGAAAATAATAAATTGGAGAATTGAGATTGGGCACATCTATAACTACTTTCCCCCCTGGTTTTAAAAGAGCTAAATGCCGATCCAACACCTCCGACAAATTTTCAAAATGTTCAATAAATCCAAATGAGGCAACTATGTCGTATTTCGCAACAGGAATAAACTTGAAGAAATCCGCCTCATAGAAATTACCAAGCCGATATCCTTTGTCTTTAAACCAATTCGCTAATGAGTTTATTTCAGAAAAAGAGTCAACCCCATTTAATTCATACCCCTTTTCCCCAAAGACCGATAAAAACTTCCCTGGGTAACAGCCAATTTCTATACAGCTCGCGGTCTTTGTGTCTGGTATTTCATTTTCAATCCATTTGCGCACGGGGTGGTGTTTTGGCGCAATTCCAAAGCCAGATTCTTTCCAGTGCTCATTCCAGTATTCTTTTGTCGCTACCGAATCCACTTTATTTACTGTTTTTCTCCAAAATTATCGAAAACGTATACTTAATACTACACTATGTGTCTATACAGTATTTAAAATTCCTACATACAAAATAAAACTCCCTAAAGGGAGTTTTATTTTGCTTTACGCTTGAGCTGGTTCCTCGGCTGGCGCATCTGCGACTGGTGTTTCTGGCACTACTGTTGCTTCCGGTGCTGGCATTGTTTCTGCCACTTCCGGTGTTTGCGCTGGCGCTACTACTGGCTCTTGCGGGTTTGTACCCACAGATGTATCAGCAATAGGATTTGCGTTTGTATTGTTTTCGTCCATTTGATTTAATTACGAATAAAGTTCTGTGAACTGCTAAAGATAACAGAGCGTGGAGATAAAGCAAGCTGTTTTCTCAAGTCATTTGCTGCCAGTCAGGGACTCGGTCACAAATAAATTTCCTGACGGAAATTTTTCGCGACCCCTGCTCGGTATTTTTGCCTTTGCCTTGCAAAACAAAAATACACCTGCGCCTTTCGAGTACCCTACGCAAAGCAATAAATTGCTTTGCTGACTAGCAGAAAATCGGCTTTGCCCATTTGCTGCCAGTCAGGGACTCGAACCCCAATTAACCGCTCCAGAGGCGGTCGTCCTACCATTAGACGAACTGGCAATTAACCTACACAATAACAAAAAAACCAACACCAAACTATGCCCAAACAAACCCCACCTCCCCCACCACTATCTATTCTCTAATTCGTACGAATTAGAGAATAGATAGTGTCTTTTTTACCAAAGTATGAGGGCTCGGCGAAAGGTGGTAATAAACTTGGTTACTGACATAGTCTTTCTCCAAAATATCGGCACCGGCCAGAATAGAAAGATGCCTCGACGTTGATTTGAATGAAAGTTTTATGGCTTCAGCTATCTCCCCCACATTTGCAGTCTTGCCCCGCAGAAACTTCAAGATTTCCAGCCTGCGACTGTTTGCTAAGGCTTTAAGTATTCTTTCTAAATTTCTTATTTGCATTTTTACCACTAATAATTAAATTTGACCTTTTATTAATTCAATCTTCAACCATATTCTCTAATTCTCACGAATTAGAGAATATGGAAATTATACTATCTATATCTATATCTGGGGACTTGCTTTCGAGAAGCAAATAACCTAAGGTGTAATTATGCCTAATACGCATACACAGCTTAATAGAGGTTACATGGCCACACAAATATGTTGGTTTATTTCTGTTGCCAAAGAAAAGAAACCATTTTTATTCAGCCGTGATAGTTTTAGCGTATAAATCTCCCTAACACTTTCTAGAAAAATCTCGGCTGAATGAAAAGCCGAGATTTTTCATTCAGCATAGTTCTTTTCACTTCCCTAACACGAGGCAAGTATGAAACGGATGAAGGAAAAGCGAGAATCACAGAGGATTGTGTTCCGAATGGGTAAGAGGGTTTATCTTCGCCCAATACTCAAAGAAGACGTACCACTTCTTACCATCTGGATCAATGACCCAGAAGTACACCAGTTTCTGAAGGTAAACGCCCCGATGTCGCCAGAGGACGAGCTTAGGTGGGTCGAGTCACATTCCGAAAGAAAAAGTACTGACATCTCTTTTGGAATTGTACTGGTAGACACAAACGAGCTTATCGGAGTGATGTCTCTCCACAAAATCAATCACCAGCATGGAACAGCCACAACTGGCTCTTTCATAGGCAGAAAGGATTTGTGGAGCAAGGGCTATGGCACAGAGGCTAAAATGCTCGTGCTAGAATTCGCCTTCAACACTCTGAACCTACGAAAGATTAGCTCTATTGTCTACGACTTCAATGGGCGTAGTAAAAGATGCCTTGAGAAGTGTGGCTACATCGTGGAAGGTCGAAGGAAAGAACAACAGTTCCGCAATGGCAGATACTGCGATGAATTTATTCTCGCAGTATTCAGAGACAAATTTCTTCCACTCTGGGAGAAGTACAAAAAGAAGTTCCTTGCATAACAAAAAACACCGGTCTCGGCCCGGTGTTTTTTCTAAACAGATAATTACTTAGAGTTTCAAATATTTTCTGGCAGCTAGGTAGCTAGAGACCGCACCTATCACAGCCCCTGCTCCAATAAGAGCTAAGAAGAATTGGCCAAAATTGCGCAAGTAATAACTAAACATATTCAAGCCAATGAAAAAATTTTGTGTAGCACCCCCTAGCCAGTATGTGATTGGGAAAAATATAATGAGGGTAATAATAGCAGCCATTGCTCCATACATAATGCCCGCCACAACGAATGGCCCCCTTATATAGCCCGCTGTAGCCCCTACAAGCCTCATCACGGAGATTTCTTCACGAGAGAAGAAAATGGCAAGCCTTATGGTATTGAAGGTGATTATCACAGAAATAACTGCCAAAATAAAAATGATTATGTAGCCAAGCCTGTTTGCCGAATCTATTATTTTTGAGAGCCTATCTATTGCTGTTTTGTTTTGAAAATAATTTACCTTGTCTATTATGGAATCCTCTCCCGATGAAAGAGCACCTTCTTTGGTAAGAAATTTAGCGATGCCTTCGTATTGAGATGGGTTTTTCGCTCTAATGCTTAGACTAGCACCAAGTGGGTTATCGCCCAGCTCGTCTAGCGCCTGCAAAGTGATTTCGTCATTTTTGTGCTTGTCTCTAAAGTCAGCCAGGGCTTTCTCACGCGAAGTATATGAAACCTCAGACACTTCTGGAAGAGTATTTATAGTTTTCTGAAGTGCAAAAATTTCAGATTCTGAGGCAGAGGTTACAAAATACACATTGATATCAACTTTATTTTTTATTTCAGTAAGAGCCGAATTTAAAATAGCAGACAGAAATATTAACCCCCCTATCACAGAAAGTGTTACTACCATCACAACAACAGAAGACAGAGACACAAAACCATTTCTCCAAAAATTGAAGAACCCTGTTTTAATTATTCTTCTTGTGTTTGTAGAAAGTTTTGGCATATTTTTAAATAAACCTATAGAACATACCGCCCACTTTTATCGTCTCGCACAATTTTACCATCTTCCATAGTAATCACCCTCTTCTTTAGTGAATCTATTATTCCTTTGTTGTGTGTAGTAAGTATTACCGTGGTGCCCAAATCATTGATTTTCTTGAGTATTTGAATAATTTCAAAGGTGTTTACAGGATCCAAATTTCCTGTAGGCTCATCGGCTATGACTATTTCCGGCTGATTGATAATAGCCCTTGCTATAGCAACTCTCTGCTTTTCACCTCCCGAAAGTTCATTTGGGAAATTCCATATTTTGTGTCCCAAGTTCACTAAATCAAGCACATGGGGCACGTCAGCCTCTATTTCTTCGTCTGACCTGCCTGCCGCCTCCATAGAAAAAGCTATATTTTCAAAAACATTTTTGTATGGAAGCAAGCGGTAGTCCTGAAAAACCACTCCTACTTTTCGACGATAGTCATTGAGCTCTTTTTTCGAGAGAGCGTGAACGTCTTGAGAGCCAAAAAATATCTGACCTTCTGTGGGTTTATCCTCAACTAAAAGCATCTTAAGGAGAGTGGTCTTTCCTGCCCCAGAATGCCCCACTACAGAGACAAATTCTCTGGGCTCTACAGTAAAACTCACATCCTCTAGGGCTACAGAATTGTCTGGATAGATTTTTGATACTTTATCGAAATAGATCACGCAAATATTTTAACATATTAGCTCAAGCTTTTTTCTGCTTCTAAAAATAAATCGATGTCTCCATCGAGAACCGCTTTAATGTCTCTGGTTTCCGCCTCTGTTCGGTGATCTTTTACAAGTTGGTATGGGTGTAATACATATGAGCGAATCTGATTGCCCCAAGTTATCTCTGTAGTTTTTGATATATACATTCCTTTTTCTTTTGCTATCCTTTCATCTTCTCGTATTTTATAAAGTTTTGCGGAAAGAATTTGCATGGCTTTTTCCCTATTTTGGGCCTGACTACGCTCGGTCGAAACATGCACAGAAATATTAGTCGGCTCATGAATCACACGAACAGCTGTTTCTCTTTTATTTACATTTTGCCCACCCGGACCACCAGAACGCGCAAACTCAACTCGCACTTCGTCTTCTGGAATTGCATATTCTGTGGTTTTTTCAAATTTGGGAATAAATTCCACCAAACAAAAAGATGTGTGGCGTAAACTCTTTGCGCTAAACGGAGACACTCTTACCAAACGATGAACACCTGATTCATTTTTTAAAATTCCATATACTCCAGCCTCGCCGAGTCTAGGCGGGCCCTTGCCATCAACCTCCAACGTGATGTTTCTATACCCACCATGATCGTTTTGGTTCTCATGGAGAAATGTGTAAGCCCAGTTTTTTTTATCAAAATATTTCATATACATTTCAAGAAGCATTCTTGCAAAATCTTCTGCATCATCACCGCCCGCCCCTGCAAAAATGGTTAGAACTGCAGAGCCTTTGTCATATTCCCCACCACCTTCTTTCTGCACTTTTAACTGTTCGTATTCGCGTAAGGTCTTTTGCGCCAGATTTTTGTCTTGCCAAAAATCTGGCGCATTCATCTCTGCTTCTATTTCTTCTATTCTTTTTTGTATTTCTTCTTTGCCCACTTTGTTTAATGCGATTATAACAAATAGAACATTCAAACTTCGTATACAAAAGGGGGCCGTGGGTTTTCACCACGGCCCCGTGAACAGCCCGCCCCCAAAGACAGGACTCTGGTGCGTATCAACACACATTCCGCCACGCGTTGATTCCGCTCCGACCATTCACACCAACTCGAGAACCGCGTCCTAAAGTACTGTACGAGACAGTACCCGATCTTATGGACCTAATCTCTGTTGGATTTGTACTCTGTCCTTTTTCGCCTGGTTAAGTTCACATCACCGTCGTGTAGCGCGGATATTTGTGTAACCTGAGACGGGCATACGGCCTTTTTGTTGCATCTCAGTGGGTATCTAATCCACCAAGTCCTACAACTGGCAATCTGGCACTACCAGTAATCGCCAGCATTTGCGTAGTGGCCTACGCGGGCCTTTGCCGGACACACAAAGGATACGCTTATCTAATTAAAAAACAATATTTGAGCCACCTCGCAGGATCGAACTGCGGACCCCGTCTTTACGAAAGACGTGCTCTACCAACTGAGCTAAGGTGGCACACCTTAATATCCTAAAGGGATAAAATTCTTTCTGCAATTCTGTGAGACTCTTCCTCTAAACCAAGATTACATGCCAACAAGTATGCATCTTCAAATGCTTGTTTGGCATCATCAACTAAACCTGCGTCTAAATACAACTGTGCTCTTTCTTTTTCAAATTCAACCTCAGACTCGGGCGTTCTATTTAACTCCACTTCTTGTTCCTTTCTCTTCGTCCATTCAATAAGCATGTCTATAGCTTCTTGGTCTTCTGGCCCCCTTTCTTTCAACATATCAACTACTCTACTTCTCAAAGCATCAAGGTCTTCAATGTTTGGTATATCTTCCATGAATACATTTTATCAAACTTGGAGCCAAGATCGGGAATTGAACCCGAGACCTCCCCCTTACCATGGGGGTGCTCTACCAACTGAGCTATCTTGGCGATTGGCAGAGTTCTATCCTATAAGATTTTTTGGGTTTTGAGAAATTAGCGAGTATCTCCAGAACCGTGTATTTTATCTCGCTCAAATCTAGATTGAAGTTTTTCTATATTAGTCTTTGCAACATCTGAAAGTTTCAAATTTAATTCTGTTGAGAGCTGAGATATGTACCACATCACATCTCCTATTTCTTTTTTAAAGAGCTCCAGTTGTTCATCTGTAATGTCGCCATTGCCATCTCTGAAAAGCTTTTTAACTTTCTCTGCAACTTCACCGGCCTCCCCTACTAAACCCAAAACAGGATAAACAAAATTTTTTCCGATTACCGGATACTTTGCAGTCTTTTTACAATTTTCCTGATATTCATCAAATGTGTATGTCATCACAAGAGTATACCAAACCAATGCGCGCTCGATGGGACTTGAACCCACAGCCTCGTCCGTGACAGGGACGCGATCTAACCAGTTGATCTACGAGCGCATTATCAAAACGCCAAAATACTCTACCACAAAAGTGGTGGTGACGGCGGGTGGGATCGAACCACCGACCTTGGGCTTATGAGTCCCACGCTCTAACCGACTGAGCTACGCCGTCAAACCAAAAAAGTATAGCGTTTTACCACCGATTTTGCTATAGTCTAGACCTATCGCGGGTTGGAGGAGTAGTACCTCGACAGGCTCATAACCTGTAGGCGTCAGTGCAATTCTGGCACCCGCAACAATTAGATAACACCCAATTCTTTCAAAACTTTTTCAAAATGGGAAATAACCCTACGCACTTCATGCTGATTAAATTCAACTTCATCCCCGTGTGCTAGCCCATTTCTGTATTTGTGAGCCTCCCATGCAAGATCTAGATTCCTTAAATCTCCACGCTCTATAGCCTTCAGTCTGTCCCCCATTGTGTCGCCCCCATAACCCTTGGCTATCAGGGCGCTATCAAGAATTGAGTCAGCATCTAGGATAGCTATTTTCCAATCATTTACGTTATTACTCGAGGCGTGTTTTAAAACTTCGTTCCATTTTTTGGAAAAATCTAATTTTGAAGACTGCAATACTGTGGTAGTTTTTTCTTCTGTCTTTGCAATTGCGCCTACCGTCCCCAAATTGTATTTCTTTCTATCCTCTTCTGTTATTTTGGACATTCTTCTAACCGCAAAAATAGTTCCCCACAAAAATAGAACTGACAAAAGTGCAGAAATTATTTTTATTATTGGATACGCGCTGTACTTAAACCACGAAACAAACCCGTCTAAATGAAATAGTGAAAGGAGGCCACTAGAAGAGGCGTCACCACCAAATACTAGAGCTACCCTACCCAAGAGGGCTGCTAATATAAACAGGAAAAAAATTACCATCAGAGAATCCGTGACGAAAGTCTCGAATGAAATATTGAATTCTGGTTTTGGTGCTGGTTTTTTGCCTTTGTCGTCTGCCATTTTGTATGGGTTTATTAAATTTCTCCCAAAAACTCTTTCCCTATTGTAAATAATACATCTTCCCTGTATGAATCGGACATTAACTGTAGCCCCAAGGGGAGATCCCTGCCTTCCCTCTTTACAGTACCAGCTGGCAGAGAAATGGCCGGGATGCCCGCAATGTTTGCTGGTACTGTAAAAATATCGGCTAGGTACATATCAACTGGATTCCCCACTTTCTCGCCGATCTTAAACGCTGGGGTTGGAGTGGTGGGAGTAGCAATGGCCGATACATCTTCAAATGCTTTTTTGAATTCCCCTTTTATTATTTCCTTTCCTTTTATGGCCGTACCGTAGTATTGATCGTGGTAGCCGGACGAAAGAACAAATGTCCCTAGAATTATTCTTCTCTTTACTTCCGCACCAAAACCAGCTTCTCGTGTTTTTAGATATTCATCAATAACATTTGCCCCCTCAACACTCAAACCAAAACGCACTCCATCAAAACGAGCAAGATTTGAAGAAGCTTCAGCTGGCATAAGAATGTAATAAATCGCAAGGGAAAGCGGTAAGTGTGGCATGTCTATTTCTTTCACTTCGTAACCAAAGCTTTTCAGTTTTTCTATTGATAAGTCAAAATTTGCTTTTACATCGTCCTCAAGCCCTTCTGTAATACCTTTGGGTACGCCTATTATTTTTTTGAAACTTTTATCTTCCGCTTCTTTATAAAAAGATGTTGCGTCACACGGGTCAGCGCCCTTCATAGCATTAAATATATTTTCGGCATCTTTAACCGTTCTTGAAAAAGGCCCTATTTGGTCAAGTGATGACCCAAGAGCAATAAGTCCGTACCTTGATACTGCCCCATAAGTGGGCTTCATTCCCACCACCCCACAAAAAGCTGCTGGCTGGCGTATAGAGCCTCCAGTATCTGAACCGAGTGCAGCGTCGGCAAAACCCATGGCAACAGCCACAGCGGAGCCCCCAGAAGATCCCCCTGCCACCCTGTTTAAATCATGAGGGTTTTTGGTAGGACCAAATGCTGAATTTTCTGTAGATGAGCCCATGGCAAATTCATCTAGATTTGTACGACCAATAATTTCAATGCCTCTATCTAAAAGCCTTTGCACCGCAGTCGCAGTATATGGTGCAACATACCCCTCCAAAATTTTTGAGCCGGCTGTAGCTCGCCTACCTTTTACAGACATATTGTCCTTCACCGCTATTTTCATCCCCTTTAAAGGATTTTCTGCTATGGATTCGATTTCTGGCGAACACTCACTTTTTTCAAAAACTTCTAAAAAGGCGTGAGTGTCTTTGTCTTTTGTTTTTATTTCATCTGGTGTCATATTATTTTGCATCCAAAACCTTTTTTACTTCTATAAAATCATTGCTGATACGAGGAGCATTTTTCAAAATGTCATTCCTGTATTCAGACGATTCCGAGACAACGTCCTTTCGCAAAACATTTTTCACACTAAAATCTGCTTGCTCGACTTGTTCTCCTGCAACCTTTTTTACAGTATCTACATACTCAAGTATTGCTTCCATGTCATTAGCAAAAGCCTCTGCTTCTTTTTCGCTTATATCTATCCTTGCGAGCCCAGCTAGTTTTTTGACTTCATCTATCGTTATCATTCTCTAAATGTTATCACGACCTACCTATTAACCTTAAGAACTCTTTTTCGTCTATAATTTTTACCCCCAACTTGAGTGCCTTGTCATATTTTTCTCCAGCCTCATCACCTGACACAACATAATCGGTTTCTTTTGATACTGAAGACGAAACCTTGCCCCCTTCTTGTCTAGTCAACTCCTTTGCCTCGTCTCTTGAAATAGAGAGGAGCGCTCCGGTAAATACTAAAGTTTTGCCAGACAATCTACCTGTCTTTGGCTTTTCATTTTCTATTGAAATATGTTCAAGAATTTTTTCCAACAAAATATTGTTCTCTCTATCTTTCAACCATCCTGTTATGGATTTCGCTACCACTTCCCCTACTCCATTTATTTTTAGAAAATCATTAAAACTTGCCTGCTTGATTTTATTTATACTGCCAAAGTGTTTTGCTATGTCGATAGCAGTTTCCTCGCCTACTTGAGGAATTGAAAGAGCTGTAAGAAACCTGCCGAGAGTAATTTTTTTAGCTTTTTCTATCGCTTTTATAAGATTGTCAGCAGACAATTCTCCAAACCTAGACAATTCCTGTAAATCTCCTTTTTTCAGAGTGAAAATGTCTGCATAGGAAGAGATAAGATTATTTTCCATTAATAACTCTACTATTTTGGGCCCCAAACCATCAATATTAAATGCTTTTTTAGATGCAAAATATTCTATTTTTCTAAGTCTTTCGACAAATGACCCTGGGTATACACATCTATAGGCGGCCTGCCCAGGAATTCTTTCTATAGAGCCGTCTCCTCCACAATCCGCTAGTTTTTTAGGAAAAACGAAAGGCTTTTCCGTGCCCACTCTTAACTCTTTTAAAACTCTCACAATGTCTGGAATAACATCTCCTGCTTTTTGAAGTATCACCGTATCGCCCACTCTTACATCTAAACGTTTTATTTCATCTTCATTATGAAGGGTAGCTCGAGATACCGTAGACCCCGCCACTACCACAGGAACGAGTTCTGCAACTGGCGTAATCACTCCCGTTCTCCCAACTTGTAAAATTATCTTCTCTATCTTTGTGGTCGCTTGTTCCGCCTCAAATTTGAAAGCGACTCCAAAACGTGGAGATTTAGCAGTATATCCAAGTGCTTCTTGTATCAGTTTTTCATTTATTTTCACAGCCAAACCGTCAATACCATAATCTTCGTCATCTTTTTTTTCTTGCCACAGTTTATACATTTTAAATACCTCTTCTTTAGAACCACAAATCTTGTAGTGTTCATTTACTGAAAAACCCAAACTCTCTAGCAAATTCAATTCTTCTTCTTGGGTAGTTGGCACTTTTATACCTGATTCTAGAGGTTCAAAAAAATCTACATCGTAAATAAAAGTATCCAAGCGTCTTGAAGCAGTTACCTTTGTATCTAGCTGGCGCAAAGATCCAGCAGCAGCATTTCTAGTATTTGCAAAAACCTGCTCCCCGTTTCGCTCTCTTTCTTTATTTATGCGCACAAGTTCCCTTTTAGACATCCAAGCTTCTCCAACGGCTATTATGTTTACTGTGTTTGTTAGTTTTATAGGAACAGAAGAGACAGTTTTGATGTTTTCTGTAATATCTTCCCCTACCTTTCCATCACCTCGCGTGGCAGCACTTTGAAGTACTCCGTTTTTATAAGTAAGAATGATTTTTAGCCCGTCTATTTTTAATTCAGCACAATATTTAAACCTACTTTTATTGCTGGCTAGATGTCCATGCTTTTTTTTGAGGATGTTTATATTTCTGTCTTCCCAATCCTCAAATTCTTTTTCGTCAAAAACATTGTCAAAAGACCACTGCGAAACTTGGTGCTCTATTTTGGTAAAAGACTCTTTTACTGCTCCGCCTACCCTCATGGTGGGAGAATCCGAGGTCTCAAGATCTTTAAATTTTGCTTCAATCTGAATAAGCTCTTTCACTAGAGAGTCATAGGCCTCATCTGATATTAAGGGGGCATCTTCTTCGTGGTAAAGCTTTCTGTGCTTGTCTATAAGGGCTCGGAGCTTACCAGCCCTTATTTCTGCCTTCTTTTTGGCCTCATTTTCGCCATTTCTCATGAGCCTGATTATACTATTTAGTACTCTATACGCACGGCTCTTTCTACCCTTCTTGGATTAGACGAATCACAGGTGTTATAGCCCCTAGATTCTATTTTAGTGGTTAGATTACCTCCTTGGTAAGCTTTTGTTACCGTCACTTTTGTACAGTATGGTTCAGGATTGAATGTGATATTGAATTCCGAGGTAGTGAGACCGCCGACTTGCATATTTTCATTGTCTGCATTTTGAATACCGTCATAATTACAGCTTATTTGTGACACAGTAGAAGTGGAAAAAGCGCTACCACCAGTCGGATTTTTCAAATCCCAATAAAGCGCACACTCTGCACCAGAATCAGCAGCAAAAAATGCCAAATGAGAATCTTTGTTTATTGAAGCGAGAGATGCTTGTTTAAAAGTAACATTAGCAATAGCAAAAGAAACCAATAAAAGGGCACTAGTAACCACTATGGCGACATACAAAGTGACCCCTCGTTTTGTGTTTTTGAAACATTTTTTATTTTTTTGCAATTCGATTGTCATTTTATCTTTGCCAATTAAATACATTTTCTCTCATTACAAATTTATTTGAAAAAGCCCCCTTCGACCACGATACTGTCACATTTACTGCTATTTCGTCACTATTTATTTGTTTTATATTGATTGAACGTCTGAAGTTTGTGGTATCCCAGCTAGCAGTCGCCACCGGCTCCGCGCCATACATTCCTAAAGTGACGGAATTTGCAGTTTTGTCCTGTTTTAAAAGAGGGCAATCTTCAGCAGTTGAGCCACTGCATATAGCAAAATATTCGTTGGGAGAATCAATTACGCAGTAATTGCCAAAATAGCATGGGTCGGACGAATTACCGGCAATTCCAGTAAGCCAAGGATCACCATTAATACTATTGTTGTCTCTTATATTTTTTATCATTTCTACCGCCTCTTGTGCCAAATAATAAGCAGAAACTTCATCACGAGCAGACATTGAGGTAGAGAGTCCGTTTTGAGCTACAGAAAATGCAGCGGTAAGAGAGACTATAAGCACCGCTATAGCAACCAGCGTTTCCAAAACTGTAAATCCTCTTGAATTTTTATAGTTGTGTATGTTTTTTTTCATTTTAGGAGTCTAAAATTCTTTGGGAGACCGTGGTTTGAATAGTAAAGCTGGACTGGATAGTTGGCTTGTTCCCAGCGTGCCCCCTTATGAGTATCAAGACTTTAGGCTGTTTTGAGGAAAGTTCTGCCCCTGTAACAAAAAATTTCATAGATTCTATATTTATTTCAGGAGCAGTAATGCCTAAATATGAATTGCCCCCATCTTCAGATTTTTCCAAAGTACTACCGTTTAATCTGTAAGTGATTTCTCCACCACTACTAGATTCAAAGGTGATGATATTGTCGCCGGACGAACAGTCTTGTGGCAAACTCCAATCCCCTGTCGTACCACAATGGTATTTGCTTCCAAATCTTATTTCACGCGCCATTATTTCCACAGCAAAATTAAGATTGGTCATTATGGCTTTCAGGGACTGAGATTTTCTGTTAGCGTCAAATATCCCCGCTATTGCACCCATTGATATAGTAACGAGAACAATAAAAATAGCGATAGCCACTATTATTTCCACCAATGTAAATCCTTTTTTGTTTGAGCTTGTGTTTTTCACGTTAGTTATTTTGTATAGATATTTGTCCCGTGGTATACACATAAACAGAGGCTCTATTTCCTTTTGGTGAAAGTAGCCTAATCCTTACCGCTATTACATTGCCTATATTCACTAAATTACCAGGCTGGTTAAAAAGTATCACATTCGCCGCTGGATTGGGACGCACAAATGTAATATCTGCACGACCAACATTGGGGGCACATTCTGCTTCACCGTTTGGTTTTTCAGCACAAATCTCCTCTATTGTTATTCCTCTAGAAAATACTACACTTTTGATGCATTCAGAACCAATATCTTGAGAGCAGGTGGAATCTCCGTCGTAGATACCGTTTGGTACCCCCCTGTCAGCGAAGAGAGTAAAAAATGTACCATCATTTCCAGTAACTTTGTTTACAGAAATACCATAGGGACTAGTGAATTCACCGGATGCCGGAGAAAATTCTTTTACTGAAATACCATAAATTTGTGCCTGTCTAAAGTAGAGCTCCAAATCGTTCGCATTTGTCGAGAGAGAAAGCCTATCATTGAAGTCTCCCTGATTGAAAACTATAACCGCTAAAATCATCGAGACTATCCCTATGGATACGATCATTTCTATTATGCTAAAGCCCTTATTTTTGCTTAAATATTTCATACTAAAATCCATTTATAGGAATTATTACTCCCAAATAAGCCATAAAAGATCCTATAAAAAGAAACGGGCCAAACGGTACTTCACTTTTAAAAGTTATGGTTTGACTGTCAAAGCCAGCTGGCCTTTTTCTTCTTATTCCAGTAAACATGTCTATAAGCATGTATAGAAGCATCACAAGAGCGCCTATCCAAAATGAAAGAGCCCATGAGGAAAAGAGTTTACCTAGCCCGACAAAGACACCAAGAGGAAAAGCAAGTTTTGCGTCCCCCAAACCCATCCACTTACCGCGAGATAAAAGCCATATTAGGAAAAAGAATCCTCCAAAAATTATTCCGGACAAAATAGAATACAGAAAAGACTTCCATTCTCCCCAATAAATAGAGAGCGAGAACAAAATCGACACCACCGTAGCAACTAGCGCCCAAGCATTGGGTATTATGGTGTGTTTAAGATCATAAAGAATGATAGCTAAAATTACGGACCAAAAAGTTATCTCCAAAAAGAGAGCGTAGTAATAGAAAAATGAAGCCCCCAAGAAAAGAGATTTCATTCCCACAAGAACAAACATTAAGCCTGTTACAAACTCCACTAGCGGGTACATTGGAGATATCTTCGCTCCACAATATCTGCATTTTCCCCTTAAAAAAACATACGAAAGTATTGGAATAAGATCAAAAACCCCAAGTGTATGGGAACAGGAAGTACATTTTGATCGCCCATGTATACCTTTGCCGGTAGAGCGTCTGAGCACTATTACATTTGTAAAACTACCTACAACCAATCCTAAAATAAACAAAAATATATAGGCCGAAAACTGGTACATATAAATATATTGTACAGCAAAAACCGAGGGTTAAACCCTCGGTTTTTGCTAAAAACTATAAACGTCTGATTTAGTTTATATCAGCACATTCATCTGTACTTACACCTGCCTGATTGGTCTTAGCACCAGAAGCTCCGGCACTGTCAACGCACCAATAGCCTGTAGACTTCAATTTAGCTGTAACAAACCACTTAGAGCCACTACTCCAGCATCGTGTTTCCGTAGTTCCACCTCCAGCACTTGCTGCTGCAAGGGTCATGCTTGCGATAGTTGAGTCAGTAGAGAACATGTTTGTCGACGCGCTTGGGGTTGTTCCAGACTGGTAAGCTGGGCACGCGGCAGGGTTGCCGGTAGAGCCTCCATATGTACCATAAGTGTCATAGAAAATTTCTGCCTGAGCTCTTATGTTTGCTAAGTTGCTTTTTACAGCAGCATCAGAGCCTTTATTTCTAGCAGTATTCAAGCTTGCGAGAACGATTGAAGAAAGCACACCTATAATGGCGATAACCACCAAAAGCTCAATAAGAGAGAAGCCTCTCTCATTCCCGCCCTTGATTCCGTGACCACCACCTATTTTTCTTAATAATTTCATTTATTTATTTTTAAACTACCTGTTAAGGCTTGAAACATTATACACCGTTAAAAAACGAGCCTCTTTTTATTGTGGATTGCTTAAAAACCGGTTCCGGATGCCATATTGTATATAGGCAAAAGTACAGCAGCCATTAAGAGCCCTACCCCTAACCCTAGGAAAACTATCATCACGGGCTCTATAAGGCTCACCAAAACATCAACGGCGTTTCTAACCTCTCTTTCATAAAACTTGGCCATGGTATTTAAAATATTCCCAAGCTCCCCTGTTTCTTCTCCCACCCTTATCATCTGAATCAAGATACTTGGTATTTCTCTGTATTTAGATAGCGCTGCAGAAAGAGGGCTTCCAGCTTTTACTTCAAGAGCAGCAGTCCCAAGGATGTCTTTATAAACTGCGTTGTCTATGACATTTTGGGTAATTTCTATTGCTTTAAGCATTGGGATGCCCGAAGAAACCATAGTGTGCATATTGTCTGAAATAATTGAGAGATACATTTTTTTGTAGAGGTCTCCAATGTATGGGTATGAAATTCTTGCAGTATCCAAAGCTATTCTTCCTTCTTTTGTTCTCAAAAATTTGGCAAAAAAGAAACCACCGACCACCAAAAGCGCAGCGATAAATACACCGTAATTCAAAAAGAATTCTGAGGCAGCAAATATTACTTTGGTAAATATGGGGATAGTTTGGCCCGAGTCTTTTATGATTACTGAAATTTTAGGAATGATTAGAGTAAACATCATTACCATCACACCAATAAACACAGTAATAACGAACACTGGATATATAAAAGCGTTACGCGCTTTTGATGTTACTTCGTAAGTTCTATCTAAGTGGTCGGCCAAATATGTAAATGTGTCGTCGAGCTTTCCTGTCTCTTCGCCAGCCTTCACCATACTTACATAGAAATCAGAGAATATTTTAGGATGTTTGGACAGGGCTTTTGATATAGGGGCGCCTCCCTGCAAATCATCTGTTACTTCGGTAAGAGCACTCCTCAAGGTTGGATTTTCTATTTCTCCTGCTAGAAGTTTAAATACTCTGAGGGCCGAGACTTGGGCATCAAAAAGGGTCGAGAGCTGTCTTGAGAGTATCACTACATCTTTGTTTGTAACTCTATTGAAAAAACTATTGAACACGCCGAATTTTTTCTTTTCTTCTATTGGATGAATTTCAGAAACGGTCAGCCCTCTTTTGTGTAAAGAGGCAATAGCAATGTCAACGGAAGAGGCGTCTATATTCCCCTCCTCTTTCCTTCCCTCTAAAGATACTGTTTGGTATTTGTAAAGCATGTTATTACATCATTTTTTCTAGAGACCTCGGGTCTGTTGAGTACAAGAATGCATTTTCTGCGGTTATCTCACCTCTGCGCACCAAATCCGCTAGAGACTTATTTAGGTCGAGCATTCCAAGCTCTGAAGATGTCTCTATTACATTATCTATCTCGTGGGTCCTGTTGTCTCTTATTAGATTTGATACAGCAACATTATTTATAAGAAGTTCATAGGCCGGAATAAGACCACCTGAAATGCGAGGAATAAGGCGCTGAGAGAAAATGCCGGCTAAAGAGCCGGACAGCTGAACCCTTATTTGGTTTTGCTGGTTGGCTGGAAATGAGTCAATAATACGCTCTATCGTCTGGCTAGCCGTATTTGTGTGAAGAGTAGTCATGACATAGTGACCCGTTTCTGCCGCTGTTACTGCAGTTGAAATGGTCTCTATATCTCTCATTTCTCCTATCATCAAAACATCAATGTCTTGTCTGAAGATTCCACGCAAAGCATCATGGAAGCTTGGTGTATCTATTTTTACTTCTCTTTGGTCAATAAGCGCCTTATCTTCGGTGAAAATATATTCAACAGGGCTTTCTATTGTAATGATGTGCTCAAGCCTTTCATGATTAATCATGTCAATAAGCGCGGCCAAAGTAGTGGTTTTACCATGCCCCGCTGGCCCCACCACCAAAAAGAACCCCTGCTGTCTGTGCGCAAATTGTTCAAGCGCTGGAGGCAAATTTAGTTCTACGAGAGTACGAATTTTTTGAGGAATGAGACGAAGCGCTATAGAAATTTTGCCTAATTCATAATACGCATTTCCTCTAAATCTAGCTGTACCATTGTGCGTGTATCCGAAATCTACTTCTTTGCGCGCTTTAAATTCTTCGAAATTACTGTCGGATAAAATAATAGACAATATTCCTTCCACGCCCTCCTTTGTAAATTTGTCTTGCTTGACCAAGGGTATTAAAAAACCATCTACTCTTACCATAGGGACCCTGTCTTCAGATATATGAAGATCGGAGCCGTTTTCAGAAACGCATATCTCTACCAATGATGAGAAAAGTTGTGTGCTTGCTTCTTTATTCATATGCGTGGACGAGCTTCTAGCGCTTGGGCAACTTGCCTCACAGCTTCCACCGGAACTGTGGAAACTTTCGTAAGATACATAGCTACCCCAAGCTCTTTGGCTTTGTCTATTTTATCAGGCTCTACCGCATTTGTTAGTACTATAAAAACAGATTTTTGGGATAACCCTTCTTGTTTTATTTTTTCTATAAGTTCTAGGCCGTCTACCGCAACCATTACAACATCTACCACAATCGCGTCATACACCTTTTCACTTCTTATTTTTTTTAAAGCTTCCGCAGCGCCTATGGCTACATCTGTATCAAAGCCGGCGTTTCTAAAAGCGTCAGCATATAGCTCAACAACAAAACGATTATCGTCTACTAGTAGTACTGTTTTTTGGATAGTGCCAAACTGCATTTTATAATCCAGCTACCTCTTCAAATGGTATTAATCCTTGAAAGGCTTTAAGTATTGCGTCTTCTTTCATAGAAAGCATACCTTTGGCTCTGGCCACTTTATATATTTCCCCTTCACCAGCATTGGTCAAAACGAGCTTTTCTATTTCTTTATCCATTTCGAGCACTTCCATCACGGCCATACGACCTTTTGTACCACTTGGATTATCTTCTGTTGGCTCTATCTCTCTAAATTCCTTACCAAATTTTATTTTCTTTTTATATTCTTCTGGAAGATCTTCAAATTGTTTTTCTACCATGGTTTTTACAGAACCCTCGACCAACATCTTCTTTCCAGTTCCGGGCACTAGTGTCCTTACCAATCTTTGGGCAATAGCAATTACCAAAGTAGGAGGAATCAAGTACGGATCAACACCCATGTCTATGAGACGAGGAATCACTCCAATAGCATTGTTGGTGTGAATGGTAGACAAAACTACATGGCCAGTAAGCGCCGCTTGTATAGCAAGTTGTGCGGTTTCTTTATCTCGAATTTCTCCCACCATTATTATGTCTGGGTCTTGTCTTAGTGTTGTGCGAAGACCTGTTGCAAATGTATAGCCTATATCTGGACGAATTTGAGACTGGGAAACTCCATCAATGTTGTACTCAATAGGATCTTCGAGAGACAAAACATTTTTATGGTCTCGGTCAAACTCTTTCAGCATGGCGTAGAGGGTGGTTGATTTACCTGAGCCTGTAGGTCCTGAGATAAGAATGAGCCCGTATGGACGATCCATTGCGTTTCTTATTGTTTTAATATTTTCTTCGGCCAAACCCAATTCTTCGAGAGTTCTCACTCCCTTTGCTTGGTCGAGTATTCTCATCACAACTTTTTCTCCATAATACGAAGGAAATGTAGATACACGAAAATCTACTTTTCTATCGTCTACTTTTGTAGAAAAACGCGAGTCTTGGGGCTTTCTTTTTTCATCAAGTCTCATTGAAGAAAGTATTTTTATACGGGCCACAACAGACTGGTGAACTTTTGGTGGCAGAGTGAGGTATGTATTTAGTATGCCGTCTACACGAAAACGTACGCGCACATTTTGCCCCATATGCTCTATGTGTATGTCAGAAGCATTATCATCAATCGCGTATCGAAGTATGGTGCCGACCATTTTTGCTACAGGAGCATCTTCCACGATGGTAGTGGTTCCATCTTTATTTTTTCTTTCTATCGAACCCGTGATTGCTTCATCTATACCGGCATCAACTTCTTGTGGCCCTTCATCTGTCTGCCCAACTGCTTTTTTAGATTCTTCTGCTATTTCTGTTTCAAACTCGCCTAGTGCCTTCGTAACCTCTCCTGTAAGTCCTTTATATTGCGTAAGTACTTTTTTCAAATCATCTTCTGATATAAGAAAAAGTTTGAAGGGCATGTTGAGTTTTGAAGATATAAAATTCAAAGCGTCTCTCGCCTCTATGTTGTCTGGGTCAACTATTCCCACCTCAAGAACTCCTTCATTAACCGCTAGTGGAGAAAACTGATAATACGCCGCCGATTCTTGAGGAATGAGCTCGAGCACACTCCCTGGCACTTCTGCCTCGCCCACCTCTCTCACTGGAATATCTAAAAATTCTCCCTTGCTTTGCAAAATTTGCTCAGGAGTAACTCCCCTATTTAAAAGGGCGCGCTCTAGAGAAATTCCTTTGCTTTCCGCTTCCTCCTGAATAGACGGAATGTCTGTAGCCGAAATCTGCTTCTTGTCGGCTAGTATTTCGAGAAAACTCATTTTATTGAACCAGTGCTTCTACACCAGTTTTAGGAGCTGGTACTGTGCCCACATCGACCCCTATTCTATTGAACGGATCAGGTCTTCCTAGATTTGGAACAGGTAAAATTATGGAGAAATCAATCAAATCCAAAAAAGATTTGTTAGAAAATAGTTCGCTATCAAAATTTATGCCCTCGAGCCTGTTTTTAAGCGCCAAAAACTCCGCACCTACACCTTGGGCCGTCTCTGTTGAAGCTCCCGTGCTAGTAGTATCTGGAGCGGTAAAAAACAAAGAGTAAACGGCACTTCCTATTATTACCACCAAGAGCGACCATCCGATTATTTTTGAATTTAAATGCATATTATTTTACCCAGTAGGTATGAAGATTTACATTAAATTGAAGTGGACCACCTTCTTGTCCCCCAGACTTCATATTTATAGTTTTTACATCAATAAGCTGGAGGCTTTTTTCTACTTCTTTTATGAAAGCCGTAAAATTAGCGTAGCTACCTATAGCGCTAAAGGAAACAGTTGAGGTGTTGTAAGGCTTGGTGTTAGTAGTAACTTTAGAACTAGCGTCTACATTCATATCAGGAACACTAAAATCTCTTATAGATACACCGAAACGCGAGGCAATGGCATCAAGGTCCGCCGCTAGTTTTACGGTGTTGAGTTTTTGAGGCAAAACTTTTGCCAAACGGTCAACGCTTTCTTGAGGTAAATCAGCAAATTGGGTTTCAAGTGCATTTCTTCTTTCTTGTATTGCCTCCATGTCTGCAACGGCAGCTTTATATTCCGCCCTTTGATCCATAAGACCCCGCACTATCGCGTACTGAGGGTCAATAAACATAAAGAATAGTCCAATCGACAAGAGTATTAAAATTATAGGTAAGAATGTTCTCATATTATTGTTGATTATCTTGAGCAGTACTTTCGACCGGAGCTTCTACTGCTTTAGTAAAAGCAGTTGGCAATACAGTGGTTTTGAAGGAAAAGAGTACGGAACCTTTTTCATTCAAATCCAAATCAGAAAAAGCAGTGTCTTTTAGAAAATCCTGTTTATTTAAAATGTCTGCCTGTTGAGCTATAAAAATATATCCGAGCGCTTCACCTTTAGCAGAGAAAGAAGTGCCGTTTTGTGGCATAGAGTCTATGGTTAGCTCTGTAAAGCGCACATTTTTTACGGTCAATCTCTGAATATCTTCTAAGAGTTGCGAGAAGTACACATGTTTATCTATCAGTCCTTTCGTCGAAATAATCCTGTCATACGAACGACTTATTTCGTTTATTCTCTCCGGCTCTAGCGCTTCCTTAGCAGCGGTTAGAGAATCACTCATAGAAGCAATATTTTTGTCTAGATACCACTTAGCACCAAAAACCACTATGCACGCAATGACGGCAAGAGTGAAAATAGCGTTCGACAAAAAACTCCAAAGACCAACCCCGTCTTTGGGGCCCGTTGCGACTTCTACCTCTTTCGGCACAACAGTCTCTTGAGTAGAGCTTTTAGGTATAAAAGATGATTGGAATTTCGGTTCCATCCCCTTCTATTATAGCGCAAACAAAAATATTAATACCCCCAAATATCCACTTCTCTCTTTATTTTCATATCAAGTGATACAGCAAGCTGATTTTGAATCAACTACCACTCGAGCTTAACTTTTGAAATTCGGGGCTACATTACTAAAAATCTCATAACTCGTCCCGCTTCGGCGGGACTCAGACACCTGAGATTTTTATATTCCGCTAACCCTAATTTCAAAATACTCTCATGAGCTTCAAAATCAGCTTGCTGTATCACTACCGACAAAAACAGAAATACCCCGTTTAGGAGCGAGGTTTCTTCTTGTGAAGAGACGCTGTTATACAAAACGAAAGTGCCTCATTTAGGAGCGCGGTATATCTCTCCGTGATGAGGCACTTTCGTTTTGTATATTTTTCAATTCTTCAATCTCTACTCCCCCACATCTCTAAGTTTTCTAAGTCCTAGTCCTATCGCTACAGCAAACTCTGGGCCAGTTTCTTTAAGTACACCTTCCAAAAATGCGGGGGCTTCTGTTTTTGCAAATGGGTCACTTGTCTCGACAGGAGTTTCAAAATTGGTTTGAGCAAGATCTGCGAGCCCCTTGAGCGCTGAGCCACCGCCTACAAAAATAATTTTCTTTAAGTTTTTGTTGTACTTTCTTTCAAAGTTTAGTATCACTCTGTTTGTCTCCGAAAAAATATATTCAAGAGAAAGATGAATAATGTTTGTAACATTTTTATCTTCTGTACTGCTCAAGCCGGCTGTTCTTTTTAAAATCTCCGCCCTATCTACCGGTAGACCTAGAGACTTAGCCATTGCGATGGTGATATCGTGAGAGCCTCTATTTATAGTGTGCGAAAGACGCACTATTCCCCTCTCTACTATGTAAAGTTTTGTGGTGGCTGCCCCCATATCAAAAATCATTACAGGCGCAATGGTTTCATCAAGAACCGCGCGCATAGTTGAGAAAATCTCTATTTCAAAAAAAGATGCGTTTAGTCCGCATGTGGTTATTATTGAATTGTATTTTTCTAGAATGGAATTATGAATGGCAACGAGAAGAACATCCAGAGTTTTCTCCTTTGGCTTTGCAAGGGTGGCTGTGCCCTCCGGATTGTCCTCTACCGAAGTGTCATCTCTCGGTATCAAAGACCAATCAAGAGTAACTTCAGAAATAGGAATGGGAATGTACTTGCGCGCTTCAATGGGCAGTAGGTTTTGCAATTCTTTTATAGGAAGTTCTGGCACCTGTATAAGAGACATGAGGGAGGATGAGAAAGGGATGGCGAGGGCTACTGATTTGGTGGTGATATTTACTTCTTTTTCATTCAAAAGATCGGTAATGGCCTCTATTATTTTCTCTTTTGGGAGATTGGTGGACTGGCCGACCGTTCCTCCTGCATAAGGGCCTAGGGCAAGCTCGCCATATGTTTCTAGTACTACCGTCTCGCCTTTTTTGCGAAGCTGGACTACTTTTATAGACGAAGAGCCTATATCAATACCAAGAATACTTTTGTCTTCTTTTTTGAAAAATCGTGAGAATATAGAGAGGGCCATTACAGTACTATTATATCTCAAATGACAGGATTTCTAGAGAAAATACTCAACGTTATCTTTCCAAAAGAAATTTCGGTATTGGAACTGGAGCAAATGTCTCCAGAGGGGCTTTTAACTTCTTTACCTTTATCACAGGAGAGCGCCACAGCAGGAGTAGCATCTATATTTTTATATAAGGACAAGCGTGTAAAAACGCTCATACACGAGATAAAGTACAATCGAAACAAAATTCTTTTAGAAAAAACAGGGAAAATTTTGGCTGATAGGGCAATAGGGTTTTTTGAAGAGTCTTTGGTTTTTGGTAAAAATAAAATATATCTAATACCAATACCCTCTTCCCATTCGCGTGAAAATTTGCGCGGGTATAATCCGCCAGAAGAGCTAGCAAAAGAAATAGAAACAAATTATCCGGAAAGTTTTAAAACAAAACCAATCCTTATAAAAATTAGAGAAACAAACAGGCAGGCTAGACTATCTCGTTCTGAAAGGCTCACTAATCTCAAAGGTGCATTCGCTGTCTCAGCGAATGCACCTACCGGCATGGCAATAATAGTGGACGACATCAGTACAACTGGAGCCACAATTTCTGAAGCAAAAAGTGTACTAGAAAATTCAAATATAAAAGTAATGGGCGCAATAGTTATTGCACATTAAAAAACAAAAGCCCGCAGGTGCATATTGCACCTGCGGGCCAAAATCAAACTTCCATTACGCGAACCTTATGGGGTCGCCAGTGAGAATCTCCACCAGCGCACGAGCTTCGGCAATCTTCTCCTCGATGTCCGAGGGTGGGAACTTCTGCTTGCCCCACTCGGTGTGGTAGTGCAGAACATTCCGCAGGTACTTCTCCTGCATCTCGAGCACCTCAAGCGGAGTCTTATCACCCCACTCCTCAGAAAGGCCGAAAACCACCTGCTGAATCCATGCAACGCTGAAAACTTGCGAGAGGTCCGCATCGCGGATGATTTGCCCAGAGAGTGAAATCTTGTCTGAGGGCAACTCATACGGAAACTGCGTACACCGGATGATGTAGGCAATGTTGTCGAAGTCGTCCACATCTTCGGCAGCAAGGTGGAAGAACAGGCCGTTGATGGCTCGCTTAATGTTTACGGCATCGTCTCCAGAAACTCCGGTGTGATCGTAGTCGTGAAGGAGCGCTGCGATGAGAATGTTCCTCATCTCGCGTGGAGTGAGCTTGTCCGCGTAGAACAAGCACGCGTCGTAGCACAAGTACAGCACATGTGTCATGTGCCGGAAGTTGTGGTACGAGTGGTTCACATTCGGTGCATCGAAAAACACCGCGCGGAAGTAGTGCTTCAGGTCACCTTGATAGAGCCCCCTATCATTCCTCACGATCGAAGGGATGTCTCCCTTGATTTGAAGCGTCTGTCGCACCATTGTGGCTGTCTCCAATGCTTAGTGTGGTCGGTTGGAAGTCAAATAACTGCTAATTCGCATTATGTACTTAAATCGAAGGCTTGTCCAGCCATACGTTAAAATGCTACCAATTGGTAGCATTTTAACGTATGCGAGTTTTTAATAACCCGCTAGCACATATTTTGATAATTTTTATCTCAATTATCTATTACCGCACACGGCGCTGTTGTTTAAACCAGTTTGATATCCATTTGCGCCTCCTGCCATATTTTTATTTTTTCCAAAATAACCAAAGGCTCCAGAGCCTGCTCCTGAACCACACTGAGCTCCAACTAGACCAGCCTGTTGCCTACCCAAGTTATTCATATATCTATCAATCCCGGGGGTTGAATTGCCTCCTGCAAAAGCTACATTTGCTAACGCAAATACTGAAACACTCATCAAAACACCAAAAAATAATCTCTTCATAATTTCTCCAGTTAGCTACTAATCCCGCTAGTATATCACTCAAAATATTTCATAAAATGAAAGCGCCCACCGAAGCAGGCGCTTCGGTGGGCGTTAGTGTATCTTCATGTACTGAAAGACATTCACCACCATCGACAACATGAAGAGAAATGTGGACAGTGACCCGACAAGGACAACCAGCATCATGGACGTAATGCCCTTGAAGAAGTCCTGTGGCGAGCCGTCGCGATCCATCTGCTTCATCCGTCTAACCTGATTGACGATGACGTAAATGAAGCACACTGCAGCGATTGTTGCCCAAAGGATTGGGTGCTGAACGATAAATTCCATCTGCAAAGCCCTCGTGGTTTGGAAGTGAATTTCCTTGTACTGCTAACAAATAATATACACTTTATTTATAAATTTGTCAATTCACAATAAAACGGCCGTTTTATTGTGAATTGCTTCCATCGTTCGCTCGAAAATATATAAGCTAGCTTCTCTACTTTGCTCGCTCACTCGGAAGTTCAATATTGCTTCTTTTTTATTTTAAGCGAGCTAATAGTTTCAGCGTTTTTTACCTAAAGCTAGTAGTAGTCTACTTTCAACCTCACGAGAGTATTCCTAAATAAAGATTAGTGAAATAGAAAAACATCAAGTGTTTGAGTCCCGCCTTGGCGGGGCGAGTTTTGATGTTTTTCGTAAATGAAACTTCTTTATTTAGGAATTTTCACTCGAGTGGCAGTTGGTTGAAAATAAACTACTGCTAGCGACTCTCTCCTTCGAAATTCTGCACCGCCTCCCCTATTTGCATCCTTGGTTTGTCTATATATATCCAAACACTTCTACCAACTGATGGTCGCACGGTAAAATTTTCGCTTGCCATTCGTTCCGCAAAGTTTGCGACAGCTTTGCCATCAAAAATATTTATATTTTGCGGAGCAATCCTGTCGCCCAAAAACATTGCATTTGTTCCAAGCCATTTTCCGTTTTCGTTTAGTGCCACCACTACATAGAAAAACACGCCCGAGCCACCTGACTCTTGCGTGAGGTATGCTACCGCATCCTCATCACCATCTTTATCTAAATCCGCTTTTACAAATTGCCCCCAAATCGCAATCTTCTCACGGCTCGCCGAATTTGGCGCAATTTCCAATTCCGCTTTGCCATCTGTGAGCTTTATTTGCCTACCTTGTATTTCATAAGAAATATTCATTGGGTCATTCTTAGTCTCCGCTTCTTTTGTATACGGCTTTGTAAAATTCAAAACCACCCATCCCACTCCCACCAAAACAATTATTGTTATAAGTTTTTTCATTTATTTTTTCTCTATCTCTTCTTCTACTTGCCTTTTTGCTTCTTCTAAAAGAAGTTTACTTTCTTTTCTTAATCTGTGGCTTTCTTGTATTTTTTCAAAAATTTGTTTTTGGATGGATGGTTTGATGATGGGGATTTTAAGATCCAAAATATCCTCATCTTTAATCACTGGATAAGAAGTTCCACAATTATATCTAAGAAGCAAATCCTTGATAAATTGTGTTTTCAACAATATCATCAAAACTTCTTTTTTATAATCTGTTTTTTCTTGTAAAACTGTAAATGCCCCACTTCCGATTAAATTATCAACTTCAAAATCAACAAATGAAACAGCCCCACGATATGGTCTAACTTTAGAAATCAGTAAATCATTTTTGAATAATTTCCTTTTCCCGTTTGCTGGAATATCTTTTATCTCAATTTTATTTGGTGTGATTTCTCCGTTTGAAGTATTTACATCGCTAATTTCAATGTAATTGCAATATTCGCCATCTTTTTTAGAAAGTGTAGTATTTTGTTTAAATTCATTTTTCACCAAATTCCATCCGCCTTTATATACTTCAATTTTTTTGATAATCTCTGCGTACTTTGGCTGAAAATATTCGCTGTCATATCTGTGAGCTTCGCTTACTTCATTTTTTGTAGTTGTAAACCAAAGCGAGTGTTTGATTTGATGAGTCAAAAGTCCAAGTTCTCTCAAAAGCAATTCTTCGGCTTCATGATAAAGTTGTTTGGATTGGGTTTGTTTTTGTTTTGATTCTATTACTTTACCAGCAATTAGATCTTCATTTTTTAATCTTGGGATTTTTAAAAATTTTATGTCATCTAAAACAATTTTCTCTTGTACTTGTCCAGATTGTTGTTTTTCAATTTGCTTTCTACCATATTTTGAATTAAAAAATGCAATTACATAAGCAGAGTTGATTTTATCTTGCCTGATCCTAATACCAACGTTGTTTTGGCTAAAATTGACTTTTTCATAGTCCAAATTTATAACAGCATCACCAACAGTTCCGACCTTTGATAAAACAATATCTCCCTTTCTTAATTCAGTTTTATTATTTTCTTTGTGTGTTTCTTCATCAAGATAAACCATATCTTCATCATTGATAAAAAATGATTTTGTGTTAGACACTCTTAAAAACGGGATACCTTGTTTTTTATATTTTGTCGGGGATATATCAAAAATTCCTTTTTTTATAAAAAAGCAATAATTAACTAAATCTTTTGAATTTAATTTTTTTAAATTATTGTTTATTATCAAATA